>DAOWOO010000027.1 GCA_030642025.1 Candidatus Zixiibacteriota bacterium
CCCGACGCATGGTCTTTCCCGATTTGATTTTGGTCGGCAATAAATCCTGTTCGGCCAGAAGAACCGCGACACGCTCCCGGCTGTCGGCCTGTATTACCCCGGTTTTTTTCTCACCGGATAGGGTCCGCGCCGTGTATGTAAATGTCTCAGGCATTGACAGCTATTCTCTCGACAGATGGCTCGGTTAGAATATTCTCGCGAATGGTTATGACGCGTAAAAGCTCTTCCAGGCAGACCTGCCCTGATTTGACCTTTTCCAGGCCGATATCAAACATGGGGTGGTACCCCTTTTGGGTCACATAATTGCGTATTTGAACATCCGAAGCACCTTCGATAATCATCTCGATAATTACATCATCAATCTTGATAAGTTCGAATATTCCTGTCAGGCCTTTATAACCGGTCATCCGGCACTTATTGCACCCAACTCCCCTGAGGAATTGAAAGTCATCGGCGCTATTCTCAAGCCCGGCCATTTTCATATGGATATCCTGCGGCCGGTATTTCTCCGAACAATCGGGACAGTTCATCCTCACAAGTCTTTGAGCCAGGATGCCCTTAAGCGCCGAGGCCACCAGGTATTTTTCAATGCCCATATCGATGAGGCGATTAACACTGCTGGGAGCATCGTTGGTATGTATGGTCGATAAAACCAGGTGGCCGGTAAGTGCGGATCGAACCGCCATGCCGGCGGTTTCGCCGTCACGGATTTCACCAATCATGAGGATGTCCGGGTTCTGTCGAAGGATTGAGCGAAGCGAGGCGGCGAAGGTCAGTCCGGCTTTCTCATTGGTCTGGACCTGATTGATAAGGGGTAAGGAATACTCTACCGGATCTTCCACCGTGATAATATTTTTCTCAATTGAGTTGATCTCCTGAAGAATCGAATAGAGGGTAGTGGTCTTGCCGCTTGAGGTCGGCCCGGAGATTATTATCAATCCTTCCTTCAGGCGAATCAGGTTTTTCCACTGTTCCAGTAAATCTTTCGAGAAACCAAGGCTTTCCAGGCCGATATTGAGAATGCGCCGATCCAGAATCCTGATCACGACTTTTTCGCCGTGAATCGTCGGCAGGGTGGATATACGCAGATCAATGTCATGATTGTCGACCCGCACCGTCATACGTCCATCCTGAGGCAAGCGTTTTTCGGAAACGTCCAGATTGGCCGCCACCTTTATCCTCGAGACAATTTCCGGCTGAAGATTCTTGGGCGGAGAGACCTCCTCACGCATCATACCGTTAACACGATACCTGATGCGAAGCTGATCTTCATCAGGTTCAATATGAATATCCGAGGCCCGATCCTTGACCGCCTGGTTGATGATAAGATTAACCAGTTTAACAACCGGGGTATCCTGCTCCTCGGCGGAAAAGGCCTCCTTGGTCTCAGCCTGCTTGGATAATTCATCGGGATAGGCGCCGATAACGCCGCTGAGCGAATCGGCAACCGAATAGTACTGGTCAATAGCGCTGTTGATATCTGAATGAGAGCCGACAACTCGTCGGATATCGCACTTGGTCATGTATTTCAGTTCATCTATGGCAATAATATTAAGCGGGTCAGCCATGGCAACGGTAAGGCTGTTTCCCAGTTTGAATACCGGGATCAGGGTATAACGTCGAGCCACTTCAACCGGGATATGGCTGATGATTTTGGGATCAATGACCAGGGATTCCAGCGATAATCTTGGGATTTTAAGCCGTTCCGACAGGGTATCAAGAAGCTGATCCTCGGAGATAAGCTCTTTTTCCACAAGAACCTGACCTATTTTTCGGCCGGTTTTCCGCTGTTCTTCCAGAGCAGAGACCAGATCGCCCTGTGAAATCAGACCTTTTTCAATAAGTATGTTGCCAATCTTCTTACGAGGCATATAAGTACCACATCAGGGGATTTTCTCATATAATCGGAATATTCGCCGATTGTCTTAACCAGGTGAGATAAATGACAGATTCTTCTTGTTGATTTTATTAAACAAGAGACATAGTTTGCCGTCTGTTTTGATGGATAAAATGCTTTAAATATGCCTAAATCTTACAACTGTAGATCGAAAAGTATTCCGGTATTTGTACTCCTGCTCATTTGCCTGGCTAACGCAAGCGTCAGTGGTGATGGGATTCCCAAGATTGAAAATCCTATTGTGATTGACTCAGTTGAGATTGATAACCGCAATATTTATGATACAAGCGATCCCCAATACGCCCACTGGATTTTCGGTCTGGCCAATAAGCTGCATATCAAAACTAGGAAGCATGTCATCAGACGGGAGTTGCTTATCGGGGAAGGGGACGAGTATTCAGCTGAACTGGCCGATGAAACCGAACGCAACCTCCGCACCCGCCAATATATCTGGAATGCCGAAATCGCTCTGGAAAAGGGAGATAATGGGGAGAATATCCTTCGCGTAACCACGTCGGATCGCTGGACACTTATTGGCGGGCCATCCATAAATCGAAGCTCGGGGTTGACTACCTATCAACTGGGGTTTGAAGAATCAAACTTTCTCGGGTTTGGCCAGTTGGTAAGGGCTGATTATTTTATCCGTGATTTCGATGATGACTATCACAGTTTCACTTTCACCGATTATCGTATATTCGGCACTCGTCAGCAGATTAGTTTCCATTACAACGGCAATCCGGAAGTCGGCGCCAAGAAAGTATCCTTATCCCGTCCGTTTTATTCTCTCGGTAGCCGATTTGCGTTTGAAACCGATTATGAGAATGTCGACAGGCGCGATGACTGGTACTCTGATGGGGTCATAGTCGGGCAAAATCGAAGCCGAGCCGATAAATACCGCCTGAAAATGACCCGCCGGTTTGGGACATATCACACTAAATTTAAAGTCGGGGCATTATACTGCTATGCCGACCGTGAAATCACCAATCGACAAACATTCGATGATAATATTGAAATTGTGTTCCCCGGCGACAGTCTCTATCATTATATGGAACCGCAGTTTGGACTGGAGGATGTCAGGTATCTCCGAACAAGACGGATAAGGATTTTTACAAGGGTTGAAGATATCACCCTTACACGGGGCATCTATTTTCGATACGGACGCGCCTGGGATGCGGGCAGCGGTAAATGGTTATATGACAAGCTGGGTCTGGAAGGAGCATATTCGGCATACTATCGATCGAATCTACTGAAGGTCTGGATACTAAGGCAAAGATGCTTCAAAAATGGGGTTGACTTCAGAAAATTGTTCAATCTTTCGATAAGGTACTATAACAACAGACTTTTATGGTATACGCCGGTGATTGCTCTTGTTTATTCCAGCGATTACCGTCAGGATGGTATGAAAGCACTTTATCTCGGTGAGAACCACGGGATACGCGGATATGAAAAGAACTTTATAAATGGCGAGAAAATAATCAGAGCCAATATTGAAAACAGGTTCTTTACCGGGGTCGCGGCAATGTCGAATGTCATTGGAGCGGTTCAATTTGTTGATGTCGGACAAGCATGGAGCCGGGGGGAAGAACTGGATCTGCGTGATATGTACTGGTCGATAGGAGTCGGACTCAGACTGGGAACCGAGCGACTGGTCAATCGGGAGGCGGTGCGAATAGACCTGGCCTATGCCGGCAGAACCGGCAACTGGGAGATTTCCTTTGGTTTAGGGCAATATATATACTAACTGTAATCGTATTAATTGTAAAAGGTTATAAGGCTTGACAAATTGTGGATTTACCGTACATTAACATAGACTGAATACTTGCCGTAATGATGCAATAATTGCCCGCTCTAGGGGAGAATTTGAGATTATGAATATACGTCACCTGACAGTTTTATCGGGAGTTTTATTACTTTTATTGTCCGTGCCGACACTGGCGGCTGAGGTTGCCACCTATACCGCTAAAGGGAAAGCTACCTCGCATTCAAAGATCGACCAAGCCTATAATATCGGCAGTATTTCCCTCGGCGACAAAATTATTCATAATCTTCAGGCGGCCCTGGACCCTGAGAATCTGCCCGATGAATTCAAAACAGCGGATATTATTCCGATAAAAAGTGCGACTCCATTTATTCTGGAAGCCCAAAGGAACTGGGAATTGCTGTCACCGGCGCAAAAATCACAGGTTTCCGCATACCTGTATCGCCCGGTACTGGATTCGACATATATATCACCCGACGGTTATTTTTACATCCACTATAATATAAGTTTTCCCGATTCGACTCCCATCGAGGATTTGGATGAAAGCGGCGTGCCCGATTATGTTGAACGGGTTGCCGTTTATGCCGACAGCGCTCATCGGTATTACCAGGGGTATCAGGGTTATTTCCCGCCGCCGCCCGATGCTGACGGTCATTATGATATTTACCTCGTTACTCTTGGGTATGCTTATGGTTTGACAGCCTATGATATGCCGGGCGATTCGGCGTGGAGCGATTATACATCCTATATAAAAATAAACTGCAACATGGCCTATATAGTATATGAGAATCAGGATCCCGAGGGTGATGTAATAGGCGCACTCAAAGTAACCAGCGGTCATGAATTCTTCCATGCCACGCAGTTTGCCTATGACGCCTATGAGGAGCTCTGGTGGCTGGAGTGCACGGCAACAGCCAATGAAAGTGTTCTCTTTGGCGATGTTAAGGATAATTATCAGTACCTGCCGGAATTCTTCAATTATCCCGACAGTTCCCTGACATCGGGGCCTTATTACTGTTATGGGGTTTTTGTCTGGCCGCTGTACCTGATAAATGCATACGACAGCTTAATAATAAGAACAATCATTGAATATACAAGATTCTATGATATCCTGGCATCAATCGATTCGGCGCTGGCGCCTTATGATACTGATTTAACGAGAGCCTATCCTGAATTTACCCTATGGAATTACTTCACAGGAGATCGCGATGACGGCAATCATTATTTTTATGGCGCCGATTACCCGCATATGCCCTGGGATCAAATTGTCGCTGATTATCCCTTTGAGGAAATAAATCCTGTTACGGCGCCGGATGGCTTGGGGTGCAATTACCTGGTGTCGCATCCGGGTACCACCGAGCCCGATGGTATTTTGAAACTCGCCTTTGACGGAGCGGAACCCACTCTCTGGGGGTTCTCTTACATACTGTTCGAGGGTGATGAAATAATAGAGGTGCCGGCCTGCGAAATTGACATGTATGGGCGTACATTTGCCGGTGTTTATGATTATGCCAGGTATGATTCAATGGTCTTTATGCCCTCGGTGGTTTCGTACTACGATGAAGGCCACCTTTATGATTTTCTCACGGAAATTCTTCCATTGGGCGATATGAACGGCAACGGAGAGGTTAACCTGTCGGATATTCTGTACCTGATCAATTTTATTTATGTTGATGGTCCCGGACCGATAGGTGGTGATTATACGGCCGATGTTGACTGCGACGGCAAGGGTAATTTGTCTGATATTTTATACCTTATTAATAGTGTGTATAACCAGGGACCGAAGCCGTGTCTTTATCGTCCTGATTGAAATTGAATTGATTCTCGCAATCAGGTGCTGACGAGCCGGGGTTTTA
Source organism: Candidatus Zixiibacteriota bacterium (assembly GCA_030642025.1). GTDB lineage: Bacteria > Zixibacteria > MSB-5A5 > GN15 > PGXB01 > DAOWOO01. Next base: position 5,513 of record DAOWOO010000027.1, read on the forward strand.
ATTCAAAAACGGGAAATCTTTTCCCTCATGTTAGAATAAACGACATTTAATTATTTTATACTTGACACAATAGTAAATAGAATATATACAGGTCATAATTACAGCCACTAGTACATCACGTATACAGGTCAAACGCTTCGGATGGTTACAAGGAAGTTGTCTGAGCTGTTTGAGAGGGGGAGAGATGGACAACGGTTTTAAACCGAAAATTCTGATTTGTGTGGAATGCGCCGAGGAATTTGTATTTACTACTGCGGCGCAACAGTACTTCGCCGAGAAGGGGTACACGGAAGAACCCAAACGGTGCAAACACTGTTACATGCATTTCAAACGCGGCAAAAGAAATGCCACCACGGAAATTAGCGATACTGCTAATGAAGAACATGAGAGTGTAGAATCAGATATAACTGATAATCCGTGAAAAAACCGGCCGTAAAAGAATAACCCCCCGTTAAACGACGGGGGGTTATTCTATCCGGGGCGTGTCGTGGGGGAGGATCCGACATACAGCCCCGGGTGCGCAGAATCCATTTGCGCATTCACTTAACCAGCATCATTTTCCTGACCTCTGATTGATCCTCGTTGGCGAGTTCATAGAGATAAATACCCGTGGGAGCGTTATCACCTTCTGTATTTCTGCCGTTCCATTCAACGACATGCTCACCGGCTGACAGCCGGTCATCAACAAGAGTGATGATCTTGCGCCCGAGTATATCATATACCGTCAATTTTACTTTCGCCGCTTCGGAAAGACTAAAGCCTATACTGGTTGCGGGATTGAACGGATTGGGATAGTTCTGGGCCAGTTCAATGGAGATGGGCAAATTGTAATTTATATCATCTTCGATGCCGCTTAACAGCGACACCTGAAAATCAGCCGTCATGGTGGAGGCCGACGGGGAAATATTTGTTATGGCGATGATGGTATTATTGCCGTCGTAGTTGTCAGAATTCGGGGTGGTGGCGGGCGAAAATAACGTATTGCCGGTACTTCCCGGGAAGGGATCGCCGGCATCACCCCGCGAGGTTTTGTTTTCAAGCTGCCACAAACCGTCGGCCTGTTCCAGGGCGACCATGTAGTTACCGTAAATCGTATGGCCCGGATACCATCGATCATCATTGTCGGATTGGGTATCGTCAATGTGCCAGATTAAAAGCCCATCTGATGGCAAGTAGGCGTCGTATCCGGTTTTTTGACGGTTTTCAAGCAGAAAATATTCATTCCCGCCAGTACCATTGGTCCACAGACGGTTAATATCACCCCCGCCTTCGACATTTATAATTGAGGCGCTGGTCATATTCGTTGATACATTAACGGCTGCGGCAAAACCGAGCTCGATTCGGCACCAGGCATCGGGGTGGGCGGGGTAATCTCCGAGCGTGTAGTAGTATCCGGCATGATAAGCCAGCGGGCCATTCCAGCTTCCGTATGACATTATAGACCAGGTTCCTATCCCGTATGAATCGGCTCCCGACAGAGGTGTGGTATCATATAGATCGGGAAGTCCCAGTATATGTCCGAATTCATGACAGTACACTCCGCAGGTCATATCGCCCGCCGAAAACCAGTATTCCGGCTGGATTGAATATTTCCAGATGAATTTCCCATCTCTGGCCATCGGAGACGGTACCGCCCACATATGCGACCAGATGTCATCGTTTGACTGGGTGAACTCCGCACCCGGACCGGTATGAATCAGAATGAGCGCATCGACATATCCGTCACCATTGTTGTCGTACTGTGAAAAGTCAACCAAAGCATCAACCGCATTGACGGCATCGATACAAAGGCGCTGGGAATTTCGCGGGTACGAGCCGGTGCCGTTCTGACCGTTGCAGTAATAGGCGTAAGTCTGCGGGGCGGTCGTCCAGCCCAATGACGACGGCAGATTAACCGTAACAACATCAAGCTGCCCATAGGATACTTCATTGTAGTAATGTCTTAACGAACCCAACTGATTTATAAAAAGCAGAGTATCGAATTCGGTGGCATTGGCACTTTGAGTCTTGTCCGAAAATTCGACCAGAATCGCTAGGGCCTTGAAAGTGCCGGTAAAGGCTGCCGTCTTCTGCCCGCCCGGCTTTGAAACGGCGCCGATGCCTTTGGCGAGAATCTGAGGCCGTTCTTTAAGGTAAAAGGGCAATTCCTTTCCTGATTCAATATGCTGCTCTATAGTCACCGGATTCGGTGGCATGGCCGACGCCATTGTCAGAAATCCTGCTATTAGCGGCAGGCACATGGCACTTGTGACGGCCCTCCAAAGGCTGTTGAATCCTCTCTTTGTAAGCATCTTTTTATCTCCCTCATTTGGTTAAGTGCTGACTGCATGTTATGATTCGCAAGCAGGATGCCGACCCGTTGAAATGTCGTAACTTATAGTGGTATAGTGAGTAATGTGCCATGTGTGGGTGCGACCCCATAGTGCTATTATGGGATTTATCCAACATTCTATAGAGTGGTTATAAGCCGCATTCAATTGCCTGCTCGGCAAAAAATGCTTTGGAGACGTGAAATAATAAAGGGGCAGGGCGTGATTCCCTGCCCCTGATAAGAGCATATGCCGGAGTAATATTTGGGTGTCCGGTCAGAAACCGAGTCCCGTAGAAACCGCAAAATGCAGTCCCTTGGTTTCACTGAAATTCAAACCGCTGTGGTTTGAAACGGCCAGATCAAGGTAGAAAAACCCGATATCAACACCTGTTCCGCCGGATACTACCTGCCCTTTACCGCCGCCGGTGGCGAAACCGGCTCGTAGCGGCATAAATCCAATCAGGCGGTACTCCGCGCCGAATCCGAATCTCGGCTTGGAGGTTGTCCCGGCGCCAGGCCTGAACCCCTGCTCCCAGTCCACCGCCCAGATCAATTTGCCGGAGGTGTTAGCCAGACCCAGACGAAGCACTGACGGCAGAGTGGAAGAGAAGGGGTCGATTTCCTGATCGTATTCCTCTGTAACCACCAGGGAGTCATTATCCATATTATCAAGATTGAGAGTGTCGAACTGGAAATAATAACCATATTCCTTGGTTTCCTTGTCCCAGTTTATCTTGCTGATAATATTGGATATGCTTGCCCCGAGTGTGTAACTGTTCGACAGTTGGAGCGCCGCCCCGACATCAACCCCATAACCTGTCCCACCGGTCGCGGTGTTCATCTTCATGACACCCTCGCCTGCATAGCCGAACTCATAGGCTGTGACACCGCCGTTAATCTCGGTCACCTTTTCATACCCGAAACCACGGATGTATTTAACAGTGGTTCCGATTGATAGCTGCCTGGTTCCCGATGAATAAATCGGCATGCCATATGACAGACCGGCCGATGCATATGCTACCGCCTCGCTGTACATGCCGTCCAGGTCGAATGCATCTTCAAAACCGATACCATCCAGGAACAAGTGCAGGGCATCGCGGCCGAGATTGACTTCGGTGGCGGCATGGCCATTGAAAGACAAAACAAAGCGCCCCATGGCAACGGTCATGGCGCTGGTTTCAACAACAGCCGATATTTTAAGACCCTCGACCGGTATTTTATTCAGAATGGTGGTTTTATCATTTTCAGTCAGCAAGGCGCCGGTGTATTCATTGTAATCATTCAGGGTGAAGCTGTTATTGATTATTTGCGCCCCGGCACCCACCAGCCCGATGCCGACCTCGCGGTAACCATTTAAACCGAGATTGGCCGGGTTGTAAAGCGGGGCGTTGACGCCTTTGGCCAGGCCGATATAGGCGCCGCCCATTCCAACTGCCCGTGCCGATGACAACCCGCTGCCCTGAGCCGAAGCTGCCGCCAGGATACTTGAAATCACGAAAATAGCCAAAGCCGTTCTGGCTATCCGTCCGGTATTCAGTATGCCGGCCGTTTTTTGGTATTTTGCAGTATTCATGGTATACCTCGATTTTAAAATTTACCGTCGAACAGGTATTCCACTTCCATAGTGCCGAAAAAATGAATATAATCGGTCCCGGAAATCTTTACCGGCTGACCGTC
>DAOWOO010000092.1 GCA_030642025.1 Candidatus Zixiibacteriota bacterium
CTGTCATGTTTATTTACTCCGATTAATAACTCGCCCATAAAGCTGATATAAGCATATTTAGTTTTTACTCCGGATAACGCCGGCGAATTTCTTCTATGAGTTTTTTCTGCTGTTCAAGGATGGCGTCCTTTCTGTCCCGGTGTAGTTTATGAATTGTTGCCGCTAATTCATCCACCTCCGGCGGTTTTTTTATATACTCACTGGCGCCGGTTTTGATTCCTTCCATAGCCGTTTCCACCGATGGATGGCCGGTCAACAGGATGACTTCAACACTGGGGAAATCCTGTTTGATATGCCGGAGAACCTCCAGACCGTCCATATCGGGCATCTTAACGTCCAGTACCACCACATCAACCAGGCTCTCTTTCAAAAGCGCGAGCGCTTCCCTGCCGCTTTCAGAAGTGATTACCTCCATCTTACGGCGCTGCAGCACCTTTTTCATGGATTCCAGAAATTCAACTTCATCATCAATAAGCATGACCCTGACAATTTCCTCAAAACCAATCTGTTCGGCGGCCATGCCATTTTTATCCCGGTTGCTTTCGGCTTTTTCAACAATGCCTCGAATGCATACCGCCAGTTCTTCAATATCAATCGGCTTGGCCAGATAATCAGCAATTCCATCCTTTGATGTCTGAAAGGCATCATCGATAGACCCGTGACCGGTCAGTAAGATTACCGGAAGGTCGGGCAGCTTTTTCCGAATCTGTCTGAAGACCTCAACCCCGTCAATATCCGGCATCTTAACATCAAGCACGACCACATCATATTCGCTCTTTTCCACCATTTCCAGGGCGGTAACTCCATTGAGCGCCACATTCACATCAAAGCCTCGCCGACCAAGAGCCTGAGATGATGATGTCAGGAATTCCTCTTCATCATCCACCAGCAGGAGTCTTGTTTTATTCATATTAAACTCCATAATTAATTTGCTTTACCCAATTGTGATTGAAATGGCAGCAGTATATATATTGTCGTTCCTTTTCCCTGAAGACTGTTCACCTTGATTCTGCCACCCCATGAATGCACAATGCCATAGCAGACAGACAACCCCAGTCCGGTTCCTTTTCCCGGCGGTTTGGTGGTAAAAAACGGCTCGAAGATACGATCCAGAACATCCGATGGGATACCAATGCCATTATCGCTGACTTCCAGGTGAACATGATTCTTTTCCCGGTAGGTCTTTATTGTAATCTGACCTCCATTAGGAAGAGCGTCAATAGCGTTGTTTAACAGGTTGACCAGAACCTGTTCCATTTCTATTGGATCCACCAGCACCTGTGGAAGATTATCCTCGATTTCGGATTCAATTTTAACATTACGGACCGCGGCATGACGCTCCAGCAGGTTTATAATTTCCGACATTCTTGGGGCAATATCAGTTGGCTGCACGTTGGATTCCTGCTTTCGCCCAAACTGGAGCATTTTTCTGGTGATACTTGCACAACGCTGAACCTGCGCTTTACATCGTTTTACCGAATCGGCTATCATTCCGCACTCTTGTGGTTCGGTTTCGATTTCTAAAACAAGATCGGAAATATTAGTCTGCTCGGCGCTGATTATAGCCAGCGGATTATTTATTTCGTGCGCCAGGCCGGTGGCCAGTTCACCGATTGAGGCCAGTTTTGCCGAGCGTATTAATGCCCGCGACATCTCGTCCCGCTCCGTATTGGCTTTGTCAATCCGGTTTGTCAAATGCCAGGTGGCAAAAAAGGTGGTAATCACCAGCAAGGCTACGGCAATAATCACAATCATGGCGACACTGGTTATGGCCTTATTTACCGGTTCCCGAATAACCGCCAAATCCTGCTCAACCACCAGTATCCAGCGATTGTTATTTACCCAGGAAGTTACTATGATCCTGGTGCTGTCGTTTTGGGTTATCCGCCGGTTCATTACTCCCGGGTGGTAAGTGCAAATAGGTAACGGGCATTTACCGAGCAAACCCCCCATATTGGGAGTCGTTTGATAAAGCCCTTCTTTATTAATAATGTAAACATCATTAATTCTGCCGGAAACGCCAGTCTTTACCAGTTCATCAAACTGTTGGCTGTTAATAGTAGCACGTAATATCCACGGGTTTTTCCCCTGCGCGCTTCTTACCGCAATGATACAATGTGGCACGTGCCGGAAACCGAGGAAGACATCGCTGACATATACTCCTCGAATCATTACTTCCTTGAACCAGTCGGTCTGAAGATAATTTTTATCCTGAAGTTCGTAAGGTCCGACATAAGCCAGGTGCCGGCCATTTTCATCAATTATTCCCAGATCGATAAAACCGCCATGGCTGGATTGATTCAGGTTGGCCAGAAAACCCCGAAGTTTATCTGGATTACTGATATTGGAAATCGAGTGTGAATGGGCAAGCAATTGAAGAAGATGCATACGGTTGGATAATGTGCTTTCTATAGCCTCGCTGTGCCCCTGGACAATTGTCCGCATTTGCTCAAGCGCCTTTTGCTCCAGAAGCTTTCCAAAAACCATCCAGCTTCCCACACCAGCCACAACCAGAGGTAACAAAGAAACAGTTAGCAACATCACGACTATACGCCAGCGATGAGTTGTCTGCTTGGAAATTGTCATTAAAGCCATTTTTATAAATACCCGTTTTTCAATATTTCCTATCGAAATGATAGCAATGGATGTGCCATATTTGCAATAATTACGTTAAGCCATTATATAACAATGACATAATACTACATTTAGTACTTGACAATTGTATAATAATAATTATTATGAAATAGTTATATTTCATAATGAAAGTATTTTCTGATGGATAATACTGAATCAAACTCGGCAGACAGAAGCAACCTGTCGACAAACGGCGGCACGGAAACCAACAATGAGTCTTCTCGATTTCTTGCAGTTACAAAAAGCAAAGCATTTCAAAATATTCTTGAAATTGCCGGAAGAGTCGCCCGATTTGACTCGTCGGTATTAATAACAGGGGAAACCGGTGTTGGTAAAGAGGTTATCGCCCGCTTTATTCATGCTTCCTCGCCTCGTTCCAAAGGCCCCTTATTGAGCATAAACTGTGGCGCTTTACCTGAAACACTGCTTGAAAGTGAATTATTCGGACATAAGGCCGGTTCTTTTACCGGTGCCGTAAGGGATCGAGTCGGTCTTTTCGAACAGGCGGCCAGGGGAACTATCCTTCTTGATGAAATAGGCGATATTAGTCTCGCTACACAGATAAAACTCCTTAGAGTTCTTCAGGAAAGAGAGATACTCAGAATTGGCGAAAGTATTCCGCGCAAGGTTGATACGCGTATTATTGCCGCCACCAACCGGGATTTGGATCTGGCTGTTTCTGATGGCCGGTTTCGGGAGGATTTGCTTTATAGATTGCGGGTGATCGAAATCGAGGTGCCACCTTTACGTGAACGCCATGAAGACATCGTGTCGCATGTTGAGTACTGCGTAAAAAAATTATCGAAAAGATTAAACTTACCCAGCCTTCATCTTGATCCCGCCTGCCTCGACTATTTCCGAACATATCCCTGGCCCGGTAATGTCAGGGAACTGCAAAATGCTATCGAGCGTGCCGCGGTCCTTAGTCTGGACGGAAGAATTAAACCTGAACATTTGCCCCCGCAGATATTGAACCCGGACTTTAGCACGAAACAGTTCAGTTTATCTGCCGTAAAAACCTTGAAAGAGGTAGAATTGGACTATATAATGATTGTATTGCGATCAACCGGAGGAAATAAAGCAAAAGCCGCGAAGATTCTTGGAATAGGGCAAGCAACTTTATGGAGAAAACTAAAAACAGTCCCAATGTAGTTTAATGGTTTTTCGGGAAAGTAAGGTTAAGCTCTCTCACCCCGATTTTTTCAACTTTACGCGGAGGTATCCGGCTGATGAGCGGTACTGATTCATCACAATCAAATTTCGGTAAAAACAAAATCTGCCCCTGGCGGCACGCCTATCTTTTCGATAATATTTTCAGGCATCTGATTCATAATCCCAAAAAGATTCTCGGTGAATTTGTAAAAGAGGGGGATACGGTCGCCGATTTCGGGTGTGGGATGGGATTTTTCTCGCTGGCTATGGCGAAAATGATCGGTTCCGAAGGCAAAGTCATCGCCGTCGATCTCCAGCAGGAAATGCTCGATGTTTTGCTGCGCCGTGCCCGGCGAAGAGGACTGGAAGCGCGCATTCGGACCCACCGGTGCGAATCCGACCGATTGGGAATGACCGAACCGCTTGATTTTGCGCTGGCTTTCTGGATGGTTCACGAGGTGCCCGATGCCGGACGTTTCTTTAAAGATGTAAGTTCAATTCTTAAGCCCGAGGCGGCTTTGCTGGTTGTCGAACCGAAAATGCATATAACTCCTGAAAAACTCTCCGAAATAAAAAAGACTGCCGTATCAGCAGGTTTGAGGTTTTACCCGTCTCAGAAAGTCCGACTTAGTTTCCCCATGCTTTTCAGATTAAAGTGAGCCTGAAATATAACCTACCCATGGCATAACCCCTGTTCAGATTTTGAACAAACTGTCGATAAGTTCCAATAGATGGAATAATAATACTTCCGAACATGAAGTAATGAAACAGGGGTTATAAAATGGAAGTTACCGGACATATAGAAGCTAAATCCGATTACTATGATGATGTCTTTAAATCAGGCGTTTACAATCAATCCGCCCGAATGCCGCTATACCGGCAGATATTTTCATTAATAGAGAAATATGAATCTCCCAGAGTTCTGGAAATCGGGTGCGGAACCGGCGATCTCGGTAAGCTGTTGGTTGAGGCCGGGATTCCGTATCGCGGATTCGACTTCAGCGAAGAGGGGCTTCGTATCAGCCGGGAAACCTGCCCGAAAGGCGACTTCCGGTTCGGCGACGCTTATGACCTGACAATGTATGAACCGTTTAATTACAATATAATCGTGGCTCTGGAAGTTCTTGAACATGTTGACGATATCAAACTGCTGGGGAATATCCCTCCCGGCGTATTATTGATAGCCTCGGTTCCGGATTACGATGATGAATCGCACCTGCGGTTATATACCGATCCGCAGAAAGACATCATTAATCACTACACCGATCATCTGGAAATATCGGAGGTTGGTGTTCTTACCAGGGAAAACCCGCAGACCGGAGAAGAAAAGCATATTTATTTCTTTGAGGGGCTCAAGCGTATCACCGCCGGCGATACCCGGAAAATCACCACCAACCGTCTTGTATTGAAAAAAGCATCTGAGATAAAACCCTGTTTATCAGATAATAATTCAGTGAATTCAAGAAAGCTTCATCTCGGATGTGGACGGACGATTCTTGATGGATGGATTAACCTTGACTGTGTCAAACTCGACGGTGTCGATGTGGTGGCCGATCTTGACGACTGCGCCGATACGCCTCTGCCTTTTGAGAATGACTACTTCAATGAATTTCTGGCCAGTCACCTGATTGAGCATATAAAAAACCCGTTGCCATTCATGCAGGAATTGCATCGCGTCGCCCGTAACAATGCCAGGGCGGTTTTCCGGCTGCCCTACGGCTCCAGTGACGCGGCCTTTGAGGATCCCACCCATGTGCGGCCGTATTTTATTCACTCGTTCGGGTATTTTTCTCAGCCATTTTACTGGCGAGCCGATTATGGATACCGCGGCGATTGGGCTATCGAAAAAATAATCCTTTCGGTAGATAAAGACCGCCATCGGGGCAGAAAGGCCGATGAAATCGCTCGTGATATTGAGCGTTATCGAAATGTAGTCAAAGAAATGATTGTCGAGCTGCGCGCTGTCAAGCCTATACGCACTCCCAAACGCGAGTTGGTTGTTCAGCCGAAAATCGAACTGGCTCTGATATAGTACACAAAATTCAAGGCGGTACCGGTGAGTGCCGCCTTGCTCAGATAGGATATTTGCCGGAAATATAATCTTTAAGATGCCGATTTTCCGCCGACAGATTGTGAGAGCGCGCCGCCACCAGGTCGCCTATTGATATAATTCCAATCAGTTTTTGACCCTCAATTATTGGTAAATGCCGGAAACGATTTTGAGTCATCAAAGCGCAGACTTCGTCGATATTGTCATCAGGCAGGCCGATGATTATATCTTTCGTCATGGTATCCTGCACCGGCCTTCTGAATCCCGCCTCGCCATCGCTTAGAATC
>DAOWOO010000428.1 GCA_030642025.1 Candidatus Zixiibacteriota bacterium
AGCCCCGGGAACGTATCATCATTCGATACTGGTCGGCAACCTGGCCGAAGCGGCGGCCAAGAAAATAAATGCCAATCCGCTTCTGGCGAGGGTCGGCGCCTATTATCATGATATCGGCAAGATGGAAATACCGGAGTACTTTGTCGAAAACCAGCTTGGGATAAAATCGCGGCATGATAGCCTGACTCCAACTATGTCGGCGATTATCCTGTCATCACATGTAAAAAAGGGACGACTGCTCGGTGAAGAAGCCGGATTACCCGATGAGGTACTCAACTTCGTGGAAGAACATCACGGCACTATGGTGATGTCATATTTTCTGAATAAGGCCAAAGGGATGGGTGTGGAAGAGCCAAATGTCGATGAATTCCGTTATCCCGGTCCCAAACCGAGAACCCGCGAAACCGCCATTGTCATGCTGGCCGATTCGGTGGAAGCCGCCAGCCGTACCCTGGCCGAGCCAAAACCGGCCCGCCTGCATAATCTGGTGCAGAGCATTATAAGCGACCGTTTCCAATCGGGCGAACTTGAGGAATGCCCGCTCACATTAAAGGATCTGGCCGATATTCGGGAATCGTTTGTACAGATATTAATCGGCGTATTTCATCATCGGGTTGCCTATCCCAAGGAAGAGGAAAAATAATGAAACTGCATATAATATCCGATACTGATCGCAGGATTCCTCGTAAAAAAATTGTGCGGCTGATAGAGTTGATCGAGGATGAGGAGGACCCTCCGGACAGCAACCTTAACATTATCTTCATCCACGACCCCAAAATCGCCAAGTTGAACCGGCGGTATCGAAAGCTCTCGGGGCCGACCGACGTTCTCTCTTTCAATATTGATGACGGACCCGGCGATGACGCTGTTCTCGGTGAAATATATATTTCCACCGATACCGCCGCGAAAAACGCCGGGAAGCTCGGATTCACATTTAGCGCCGAGATATTAAGATTATGCTGTCACGGCTTTTTGCATATTCTGGGCTATGATCACGAAAATGACGATGATGGAAAACTGATGCGAACGAAGGAAGAGTATTACCTGGAGAAAATAGTCTGATGTTTATTGCTCTGTGTCTATTGATTATGGCGGCCTTGTACTTTCTGGGTTACAAATTCAGCCTGTATACCACATTTCTTTATATCGAGCCAGAGGAACTTGAGGAACACGCCGAAGGGCTGTCCGGTCTATACCGTAAACAGATTACGGGACTATATGAAAATCCCCATAATATTATTCAGCTTACCGTTGTCTTTAAATCGTTTACATTGGTGCTTATTTCATTCTTTTCCGTCCTCGCCGGATTGCGGCTGATAACGCTTTACCAGTTCAACCCGGCCCTGACCGTCTTTGTCGCCCTGGCCGTCAGCTGGGCGCTATATCTGATTTTTCTGGAATATCTTCCCCGCCGCCGGGCGGTGCATAAACTCGACAGACAGGCGGCTCGCTTTCTTCCATTCCTGGCTATAGTGTACCTTATCTTCAAGCCGGGACTGAAACTCTACAATAAACTGTTTTCAACAGGTGAACTTGCCAAAATCCCGGAAGAGCAGAAAGAGGATATCATCGAACGGGCCATTGAATCGCTGGCCGACCAGGTCGGTGCGGGCGAGCCGATTATGGAAGAGGACGAGAAGGAGATGATCGGGCATATTTTTCAGCTTGATGTTACCGAAGTACGCGAAGTTATGGTACCCCGCATGGATATTGTCGGCGTTGACAAAAGCGCCACTCAGGAGGATATTCGCCACCTGACCAAGCGGGCCGGGTTCTCGCGGTACCCTGTCTATGATGAATCACCTGATAAAATAATCGGTGTTCTGTATGTCAAAGATATGTTCACTGGCCTGCCCGGCCAAAGTTCCACTTTTGATGTAACCAACTATATGCGTAAACCGTTTCTGGTGCCGGAGTCAAAAATAATCAGCGATCTTTTAACCGATTTCAAGGCCAACAAGATTCATATTGCCATTGTAATTGACGAATATGGCGGCACATCGGGACTGGTTACGCTGGAAGATGTTCTCGAGGA
>DAOWOO010000200.1 GCA_030642025.1 Candidatus Zixiibacteriota bacterium
ATATCGCAGGATGTATTGACTGGCCGTCGCTTCATTATGCCGCTTTAAAAACCGCCGCAATTGTCGGGCAGACGGCGGATTCACTGAAAGGCTGCAATGATTTTCCGGTGAACGAGGCTTTCAGTATCGAAACACCGTTCGGACGCATTCTTATTTATGGGAAAGATGCCGTGCCCGACAAGAATCGTCAGCCTATTGACGCCACCGGCACTCTTCTTGTCATTGATTTCGGCAATAATCTTAATGTTACAGGTTCCTGCGCCACCGCGAGTACCATAACCAATCCGGTCTCGATATTTATAGACTTGGGCGGTGATGATACCTATGATTCCCGTGACCGGAATATATCCCAGGGTACCGGCATTCTCGGTGTCGGTTTGCTGTATGATGTCTCCGGCAATGATATTTATCTCGGCCGGGAATATGCTCAGGGGGCCGGCCTTTTCGGAGTCGGCATTCTGATTGACCGAGAGGGAAACGATAAATACCGCGCCGAGCTGTCATCGCAGGGATGCGGTTATTTCGGAATCGGACTCTGTTTTGATGCATCGGGAAACGACAGTTTCTATATATACGCCGCCGGGCAGGGATACGGCGGAATCGGCGGCGGAGTCGGAGTGCTGGCGGATTATGAAGGTGATGATTCGTATATCGGGGAACCGTCGCCGGAGGTGTTTGATTTGGCCGACTATCATTCCGAGTTGAAAATTAACGGCAACGGCGTGCAGGGGGTCGGTTTCGGACGGCGGGGCGATATTACCGACGGTCACGCTTGGGCCGGCGGACTGGGAGCGATTATTGATATCGAAGGTAACGACCATTATCTGTCCGGCAACTGGTCGCTGGGAACGGCGTACTGGTTTTCGACCGGGATTGCCTATGATGGTTCCGGCAATGATATCTACGAATCATGCTATTTTACTCAAGGATCGGGGGCACATTACTGCAATGGTATCCTGATTGACGAAGGCGGCGACGACAGGCATGAACTTTATGAAACTGCCGGGGCCGGGCTCGGTTTCGGCTGGGACTGGACCAATGCTTTTCTTGTCAATATCGGCGGTAATGACAGTTACCGGGCCAAAATGATATCGATTGCCCTGGCGCAGATACGCTCCAACGCTTTCCTGTTTGATATCGGCGGCGATGATACATATTACCTCGGTGAGGGAACTCCGGGACTGGGCGAGGCCAGCTTCAGGGAGTCATATAAGAAACCGCGCAAGTTGACGCCGTATCCTTACTATTGCAAGTCAGTTGGAGCATTTATCGATATCGGCGGCAATGATCATTACTATTCGTTTACCGACAGCAGTAAAACCGTGCATGGCCGCGCCGGAAATAATTCAGTCTGGTTTGCTCCGGCAAAAGGCGACAGCACCTATGGTTTTGATAATTATGGAATTGGGATCGACGTAGAAAGCGGCATTATTCCTGAAATTGAAATATGGAAATAACGGGCTGAGCCTGTTTATAAGCTCAGCCTGTTTTAACTCTGTTAACTTTCCCTCAGGCTTTGGCTGTCTTTGACAGTTTCTTCTTAGCCTCCCTGAGAAGAGATATTTTTAGAACCGGCGGTGTGACCAGGGTTGTCACAATGACCATTATTATTATGGCTGAAAATGTTCCGGAGTCGATTACCGGGACGCCGTCGAGCATCAGCTTGGCGCCGATCCCGGCGAAAATCAACCCGACCTCGCCTCTGGGAATCATCCCCAGGCCGACAGCAATCTTATTGACACCCTTCTTGAAGATAGCCAGCGAGCAAACCTGTTTACCGAGAATGGCGGCGAGGGTCATAACTGCGGCAAAACCGAGGATATGGGTATGGGTGAATGTCTCCAGTTCAACCATCATGCCCATCCTGACAAAGAAAACCGGCACCAGGAAGATACCTATCGGTTTAATCAACTCGTCAATACTGTGTTCACCGCGGTCGGTGAAATCCTTATACTGAACCTTGTCGAGAATCAATCCGGCCGCAAAAGCGCCGACAATCGGGGCCAGACCGATCTGACTGGCTATGTAGGCTAAAAGAAAGCAAACCAGAAGCGATATCGACAGGAGAATTCCACTAACCTTGAATTTGCTTCCCACCTTGAAAATACCCGGCATCAGCTTGTTGCCGATCACAATGGCTAAGACCACGAAACCGACCGCCTTGGCGACGATGAAAAATATGTCAAAAGATGAAATTGCATCTCCTCCGGAAGCGGCGTTGATTATACCCACGACTACTGCCAGAATTATCAGCCCCATGATATCGTCGATAACCGCGGCACCGAGAATGATCTTGGCTTCCTTGGTATTAATCTTCCCTATATCTTGAAGAACCCTTGCGGTAATACCCACCGAGGTCGCCGTCAGGGTGGCTCCGATAAAGACGTGGACATAAATGGAGGCGTCGGGTATAAAAAGTATGCCTACCCCCCAGCCGAGGAAAAACGGAACAATAACGCCGAAAGTGGCTACCATGAATGATGTTACTCCGACTTTCATCATCTCTGCCAGAGATGATTCCAGTCCGACCTCAAAGAGGAGGATTATGACTCCTATTTCGGCCAACACCTCGAGAGTGAGACTGTGCTTGAATGGTTCAAAAACATCGAATCCGACCAGGGTCAGATTGCCGATGACCATTCCTATGATTAGTTCACCGAGAACAGCCGGCTGGCCGAACCTTTCCAGAAGGTCGCCGCCAAGTTTGGCCGCCAGCAGAATAACTATCAGGCCCAGTAAAACATCGGCTACTTCACCGCCGTGACCGCCTTCACTATCGCCCGAGGCAAAGGCAACCGAGTAAAGAAAGTACCCCCCGATAATGGTCAGTGCAAAAAGCACCCGACGTGTTGTCAGTAATCTTGGAATATTCAATTTGGCACCTTTATGTTAAAAACCGCCGATGTCTTTTCAAAATCTGAGGGCGAAAGTATCCTGTTTTACACTGTTTGGCAAGGCCTTTTTCATCCGAAAGCATCGCCCCCGGCTTGCTTATCGGCTTACCCCGCAATCTGTTCACCCAGAAACCGCTTGCAAAAAGGAATCTGGAATATTATAATAGCATCCTTATAAAGCATCGCGAGGAACCATAAGACATACATGCTGTATAAATGTAAGAATAAATGAATATTTGAAAGGGTGAGTATATGCGAAATCGTTATTTTACCTGGTTGATATTGCTGATTATTTCCGGCCTGATCTTGTTTGCCGGTGGATGCAGCGATGGCGGTGACGAAAGTCCGGTTCTGGCTAAAGTGGACGGCGCAAAGATAACTGCCAAGGATATGGAAGATATTTATAATAGAAGCCGGGCAACGTTCGCCAGTTTTGAAGAAGAACTGGAAAACCGTCGGGCAATTCTGGACAGTCTTATAATTCAACGACTCTTTATCCGGGAAGCGTACCGGCGGAATATCGATGAAATCGAGGAGGTCAACCGTATTGTTATTGCCAGCAAGGAACAATTCCTTCTCGATGCTCTGTATCAGAGACAGATAAGGGACAAAGCAGAGGTTACCGAGGAAGAGATTCGGGATTTCTATGACAAACTTGAGTATAAGCTCGATGTTTCACATATGCTCTTCAATGATAAGGATTCAGCCCTGGCGATTCTTGACAGCCTCCGCGCCGGAGCCAGTTTTGATAAACTTGCCGTGGAGCATTCACTCGATCCTTCAGCAAAGACCAACCACGGTTCTCTGGGATTTATTACCTGGGGTTCCAAGGATATGGACTTTATCGAAAATGTTTTCAAGCTTAACCCCGGCGAGATTTCAGAGCCATTTCAAAGCCGTTTCGGCTGGCATATAGCGAAAGTGCATGATCGTGTCCCCAATGAAACTCGAACCAGCTATAAGCGAATGCACGACCAATTGGAAAGGGCCGTAACAGGCACCAAACAAGTGGCATTGCTTGATGATTTCTCAAAACTATTAAAGCAGAAATACCCGATTAAAATAGAACAGGCCACCTGTGATTATGTCAATCATCGTCGGGCGGCGATATACCCTCCGCAGATTCTGGAGCAAATGCCCAAAAGTGAATTTGATATCGATCAGCTTGATCGTGATGAAAAAGAGCTGGTTCTGGCCACCTGGGAGGGTGGGCAGATGAGCCTGGCCGAATACCTTATGGAAATAAAGAAAATCAATCCGGCCATTCGTCCCGACCTCGATGACTATGATTCTCTGGCGGTTATCGTTTTTAATATGCGGGTAAAGGATATCTTGACCACTGA
>DAOWOO010000284.1 GCA_030642025.1 Candidatus Zixiibacteriota bacterium
AAGAGGATATCTCCGTTGCCCGGGTGCCGGGGTCATTTGAAATACCGTACGCCGCGGCCAGAATGATTCATTCCGGCAAATATGATACTGTCATTTGTCTCGGGGCCATTATTCGCGGTGATACTCCGCATTTCGATTATATCGCCGCCGAGGCATCGAAAGGTATCGCCAAATTGGCACTCGAAACGGGCCGTCCGGTCATATATGGGCTGATAACCGCCGATACTCTGGAGCAGGCCATTGAGCGGGCCGGAACAAAGGCTGGCAACAAAGGCTGGGATGCGGCCATGTCGGCTATTGAGATGGTTAATCTGTATAAGAATATCGACCGGCAATGAGTACCCGCCGCCGTGCCCGGGAGTATGTCCTCAAGGCTTTATATGCCCATGAACAGGGTGATCCGGATGATGAAGACGTCCTTGACGGAATAGTCGAATCAGGCACCCTGGACGACAAAGGCCTTTCATTTGCCCATATTCTTTATGGACATGTGGTCAAGAACCTCGAGGATATCGACCACTATGTGGAACGTCTGGCTGAAAACTGGACACTTCAACGTATTGCCGTAGTCGATAAAAATATTCTTCGGATAGCCATTGCCGAGGTAGAATATTTACCGGATATCCCGGTTAAAGTGGCCATAAATGAAGCGATAGAACTGGCCAAAAAGTACTCGACTCTCGAATCGGCCTCATTTGTCAACGGTATCCTTGATCGGGTTCTCAAAGAAAGTGAGGCGGCCGGCGAAAATAGTAACAAAAAGCCTGAAAGCTGATAATCCCGGATGAATCAGGCCGGTTGCCGTATTGGCCGGCCTGCAAATCGACTGGTTAGACATATCATAATAAAGGGGTCGAATCCCCTTTCGATCTGGACAATCCCGAAAAAATGGTTATATTGGCAACTCTGCGTTGTATAAAGATTTAGCTATGCCGACATGAAACATAACAGGTTCAAGAGCGAAGGCATTATAAGATAATGACAAGGGATTTCGACCGCACTAATGCAGTACTGGCCGCATTTGTTTTTGGTATTACTGTTGTCGTTTATTACCTCACCAAAGCGCCAACCTTCTCATTCTGGGATTGCGGCGAATTTGTCGCCTGTTCCCATATTCTCGGAGTCGGGCATCCGCCTGGGTCACCATTGTATATTCTGATTGGACGAATATTTTCCATTCTTCCCATTGCCGCCGATATTTCTGTAAGAGTAAACCTTTTTTCGGTTGTCTCATCGGCGGGGGCGGCTACACTGAGTTACCTGGTGGCCGTTCGGATTCTTCGATTCTGGTTTGCTGACCGAAATGATCTATACACCCGAATCACTATTTATATCGGGGGGATAACCGGCGCGCTTTTTCTGGCTTTTTCAAATACCAACTGGGCCAACTCTGTCGAGGCCGAAGTTTACGCGCCTTCGATGCTGGTCATGTTTTTTATTTTCTGGTTGGCTCTGAAGTATCTGGATCACCCGGAATCAAAACCGGGTGTCAAATTAATGCTTCTGGCGATATATTTTGCCATTTTAGGTATCGGGATTCACCTGACCCTGTTTGTTATTGTACCGGTGGTGGGGCTTTATTTTCTCCTTAAAAAGGAAACCGCCAACCGGGAGTGGGCGGCCGTGGCCATGTTTTTTCTGCTGGAGTTGTATTTAATACTGCAGCTTTCATCCCGGCCCGGCGAGTTGCCTGTCTATATGCCGTTTTTAATCCTTTTTGTTATATTCCTTTTCCATGTCGTTTTAACCGAGAAGTTGACAAAGCCGATAATGCTGACTCTGGGTCTTTACCTGGTAGCATTGTATCCATTTTATTTTGTGATGATCGAGGCGGTAACCGCCGGTATCTCAGGTTCCACGACCGGGTCTGAATCCGTTGGAGCGGGTGTCGGCTGGATAGGCATGGCATGTTTGGGAATCTGGGGTCTGTATGGTCTTTTTAGATATTTGGCATCCGGACAAAGGCCCGATAAAAATGCAGAGTGGTCGTTAATCACTGTTTATTCGCTGGCCCCGATTGTTCTTATGGCAGTTGGGATGATTTTCAAGGGATATCATTCCTTCCTGATTCTAACCGTATTCGGTCTGATTGCACTTGCCGCTGTCCTCTGGCGGCAAATCAACTGGACAATTCTGGTCGGCCTGGGGGCGGTGTCACTGATAATCCTTGGATTCTGGCAGTTTGTCTGGGGAATTATTTTGGGGCCGGTTATAATTCTGGCTCTAAAGTATTTTCTTAAAGACAAAAACTGGAAGACAGCCATAGCGATTATCCTTCTGGCGGTGGTCGGCTATTCGGTGCATGTGTATATTCCAATCCGCTCGGCTCATCACCCGGCTATTAATGAAAGCAATCCCTCCAAATCATTCAGCACCTTTGTCGGTTACCTAGAGCGCAAACAGTACGGCCATAAGTCAATGGTCGAACGGATGTTCGAGCGCCGCGCCGAATGGGAAAACCAGTTCGGGGACTTTCAACGGATGGGATTCTGGAGATTTTTCAAGGAACAGTACGGTTTGGGGGGAAGGAAATTTTTTCTACCTCTTATCCTGGGACTGTTTGGTCTCTGGGAGACAATACGACGGCGTCTTGATGTCGGTCTGCCGCTTCTGGTTCTGACCCTTTTGTGTACGGTGGGCTTGGTGCTCTATATGAATTTTGCCGACGGTACCAGAATAAATCCGGTAACAGGCCAGGACTATCTTGAAGTCCGTAACCGTGATTATTTCTTCACGCCGGGTTTCATGCTGTTCGGGCTGGCCATCGGTCTGGGTATCGCCGCGGTTATCGATATGGTGCGCGATCTCTTCAGCCGTTTCGGACCGACAGTACAGAAGGCGACCTTCGGTATTTCGGCATTGCTGGTATTCCTGCCGGTAATTCCCCTGACCGGTAATTACTTCTACAACGATCGTTCACGAAACTATATGCCTTATGATTACGCCGATAATTATCTGTCATCATGCGATAAAAACTCGATATTTATTACCAACGGTGATAATGATACTTTCCCGGTCTGGTGTCTGCAAGAGGTGTACGGTGTCCGCAAGGATGTCAGGGTGGTCAATCTCTCACTGGCCAATACCCCATGGTATATACGGCAACTGCGCGATAATCTCGGCGTCCCGATCAGTTTTACGGATGGGCAGATTGACAATATCCGCGGCTACCGTACTCAGGACGGCACCGTTTTTAGAATCCAGGATCAACTGGTGGACAATATCCTGCTGACCAATCGCTGGAAATACCCGGTGCATATGGCCTTCACGGTACCGGAAGAGAACCGCAAGTTCAAGGGCCGAACCCTTGACAGTAACATCGTCCTGG
>DAOWOO010000028.1 GCA_030642025.1 Candidatus Zixiibacteriota bacterium
CGGCGTCCCGGTTTAATGCCGACATAGTCCGGATCAAAAGGTCCTTTTGATTATCCTCCAGCCCTTCCTGTTTGAGGGCGGGTGACATTATTCCGGTACCCAGCGGTTTGGTCAGAATTAAAACGTCGCCGACCTGTGCCTTGTTGTTAGTGATAATCTTATCCGGATGCACCACCCCGGTTACGGCCAGACCGTATTTCGGCTCGGTGTCATCGACCGTGTGACCGCCGATTATCGATATACCGGCCCGGTCGGCAACCGACTGTGCCCCTCTGAGGATTTGTTCAAGAACTGTAATCGGCAGACGATTACTTGGAAAGCCGACAATATTCAGAGCAAAAAGCGGTTGGCCGCCCATAGCATATATATCGCTCAGGGAATTGACCGCCGCGATAACGCCGAACTGAAAGGGATCATCGACAATCGGCGTGAAGAAATCAACCGTCTGCACTATGGCGGTATCATCGTTTATACGATAGACGGCGGCATCATCGGAGGTATCAGTTCCGACCAGAACGTCGGCATTATCAATAACCGGAAGCTTTTTCAAAACATCTTCCAGAAGCTGGGGCCGAAGCTTGCAGGCGCATCCCAGTCCGTGAGTGTACTGTGTAAGTCTTATTTCGCCGGTATCATCGGCCGCCGTAATCGGCGCCCTGCCGGGTTCTAATCTTCCAACCACTTCCGAGATGTCAGCAATGGCTTTATCTATTTCATCCGGAGTGGTAAACCGCCCGACCGAAAATCGAATTGTCCCCATGGCAAACTCCAGCGGTACTTTCATCGCCTCAAGCACGCTGGAAACATCGACCGTATCGCTATGGCAGGCCGCACCCGCCGAGGCGGCAATAGATGTCAACTCCGACAGAACAGTATTGGCCTCCAGCCCCGGAAAACTGATACTGCAGGTATTGGGTAATCGATATTCGGGATGGCCATTGATTCTGACATTGGGAAATTTCTCTTTAAGACTGTTTTCCAACCGGTCGCGAAGCTCTTTTAAATGGTTTCGATGCCTGTCTGTCTCCTCGTCGATTATAGCGCAGGCTTCCCCCAGTCCGACGATTTCCAGAACATTTTCGGTTCCGGCTCGAAGATTCTTTTCGTGATCGGCGCCGTGCACCTGCTTTTCAAGCCTGACTCCGGTCTTAATATAAAGCGCCCCGATCCCCTTGGGCGCATACAGCTTATGTCCGGCCAGCGACAGCAGATCAACCCCAAGTTCATCGACATGAACAGGAATTTTACCGACCGACTGGGCGCAATCGGTATGTACCAGAATATCATGTTCGTGCGCAATCCGGGCGATCTCGGTAATCGGCTCAATTGTGCCGACCTCATTATTGGCATGCATGATCGTAACCAGAATTGTCTGCGGAGTGATTGCTTTTTTAAAATCATCCGGATCAACCAGACCATCCTGATCCACCGGCAGATATGTCACTGAGTATCCTTGTAATTCAAGATAACGGCAAACCTCAGTGACCGCCGGATGCTCAACCGTCGAGGTTATAATATGATTCCCTTTATCTCTATAAGCGCGCGCTGCTCCCTTGATGGCATAGTTATTCGATTCCGAACCACCGCTGGTGAAAATGATTTCATCGGGTGCACAGTGAAGCACGGCGGCTATCTGTCGTCGCGCCTTTTCCACCGCCTTTTTGGTCGTAACACCATAGATATGGCCGCTTGATGGGTTGCCGAAATGCTGAAAAAGATACGGGGACATCGCCTCGGCTACCCGCGGATCAATCGGGGTGGTAGCGTTATAATCAAGATATATCGGTTTCATGTTATACTCCATGTTATGTTTCTGCCAATATAGCCAATATCGACGGTCAATCAAGCTGTCAGCCTTTCATTGTCAGGATAATGTAAGGATTTTATCGGTTCCCTCCTGACGGTTTTCCATTTCCAAAGCCCTGCCCAATGTTCATATTTTGCGCAGTATTTCAGACTCGATTTTGGTTGTGAGTCTAAGGTCGAACGCTTCAGAAGTCGATAAGTCTTATATATCAAAAGAGTACGCAAAAGATATTTTTAAATATATAACTCTTCACAATTCTTTAATTGGAGGAAACTATGTACGAACCGGCTTATAACAGCGAAATCGGGGCGGTAACATGGTTTATCATGATTGCCGTCTATCTGTACTTCGGTTATGCCCAGTACAAGATAGCTCAAAAAACCGGCCATAGCAGCCCCTGGTGGTCGTTTATTCCTATCTTAAATGTTGTTCAGTGGGTTCAGATGGCTAACAAACCGATGTGGTGGTTTTTATTCTGTCTGGTCCCGATTGTAAACGTTATCGTGATGGCAATTCTGTGGATGGAAATAGCCAAGGCGGTCAACAAACCGCCCTTCTGGGGTATATTGATGCTCCTTCCGTTTATAGGCTTTATTGCTATCGGGGTTCTTGGCTTTTCGGGCTCCGGTCCGTCGCCACAGCGAGTCAGCCCAACCCCACAGCCGGATAAATATCCGGAAAAAGTCAGTTGAAAATACTAACCAGGTTACAGCCGTCGGGGTTTTTCCGGCGGCTTTTTTTATATTCATGCCCCTGTTTTCCCAATAATTTCTTGACAGCCGATTATGCTCACTATATACTGATACAAATCGATACGGTGCCGTTCATACGTGACGGAGAATAGGGAAGGTGGTGAAAATCCACCGCAGCCCCGCTACTGTGACGGTTACTCTTTCGGGCCGAAAGCCACCCGCCTGATAAGGCGGGGAAGGCGTCTGAAAGGGGTTTAATGCCGAAGCCAGGAGACCTGCCGTATCCCAAATAGACTCTGTGTTGCCGTCAGCGCGGGCTGACCGGAACCAGTTTTGCGCCGCCGGCAACTTCGCAGAAAGGTTGTGAGGCGGTTTTTGATTTACCTCTTCTGCCGCAATAAACGACGGGCGATGGGAACGTCGGGAATAGGCAACAGCCCTTACCGGTTGGCGATATCACGAATCAGTAAGGCTTTGTATAGTCTGGTGCTCTGTCTTATACTGTTTCCTTTACAACTGCATGCCCAATCAAACACAAAGCTGAAGGGTAATGTATTCGACACTGAAACCGGCGCCGCCGTTGCCGGAGCGACGGTCGTTATAAATGGTACCGCATACATTTCCGCCGCCGATGATCGCGGCTTCTTTGAGTTTGAACATATTCCGCCGGGATCATATTCTATCAGTGTTTCATCGGTCGGATATAAAACATTCATTTATAAAAAAATAGAGGTTTTGCCGGACATCACGGTCAGGGTTGCCGTGCGCCTGCACCCCAGAGCGCATTACCTGGGAAAATTCAATGTCACCGACAAGCGGATGCCGCTTCGGAGCAACAAGATTGTTGTCATTCGCAAAAGCGAAATAGAACAATCCGGCGCGCAGAACATACCGGAATTGCTGTCGAGTGTAGAAGGACTTTATGTGCAGAAAACCGGACAGGTCGGAAGCCGTACTGAAATTAAAATACGCGGCGGCGCCTCCAGACATGTTCTGATACTGATAGACGGGCAGAAAATAAATCCGTCCGGTTCGGGAGTGGCCGATCTTTCGACCATCCCGATTGAGATGGTGGAGCGTGTCGAGGTATATAAAGGCGGCGCCTCGGCGGAGTTCGGCCCCGATGCCCTCGCCGGCGCCATAAATATTATTACCATCCAGAACAATCTTAATACTGATTTTAGTGCCGATATCGGACGCGCCTGGGGAGCATGGAAAAATGAGCAGTATCGTCTGACCATAGTCAATCCTATAGCGGGCAAATCGTTTTCATGCAAGCTGGGCTATTCGCTCAATCAGAGTGTGGGTGATTTCCCGTTCTCCTATGCGGCGGCGCCGGTAAATAAAACCTTTACCGGGAACAGGATAAATAACGCTCTCGATGCCTATAACTATTTCTCCTCCGGCATATTCCAAATCAGACCCCGGCTGAGAATGAACTGGTCGGCGCAGTGGTACCGTAATTACCGGGGCATGCCCGACCGAGCCTCGCGCCAGAATGCCACCGCTTACTCGACCGACCGGCGAAAACTGGTGTCGTTAGGTATGATTTATGACGGTTCGGATAAATACTCTGTAAATCTTGATATCGGCCTGTCCCGCTTTGAGCAGCATTTTATTGAGCCGGATACCACCATTTCAATGTTCTACAGATTCGACAGCCGTTTTGTAAACGATATTATTACATTAAACCACCGGCACCGGTTTAATTTCGGAAACAATTTTGAAGGCCGCTTCGGCCTGGAACTGCGCCGCGATATCCTGGATCATACCGATAAGCTGGCGCCGCGGTTCTCAATGCACGAAACCACCCGCGACAATGCCGCCGCTTTTTTTTCGGCTGACCAGCGCTTTGATGTATCGTGGTTGCATTTCGCCGACAATTTATCCATCACCGGAGCGATACGTTATGATTGGAGTGAAACTCGCAAAGATTCAACATCGTACCGCGATACGATTACCACCAATCATATATATTCCTGGTCGCCAAAAATAGGTGCGGCCATATCAAAAGGCGATGATTTTTCGTATGTCCTGCGGGCTAATTACGGCCGGTCACTGCGGCTGCCGTCGATAAACGCCCTGTTCTGGAAAGGTGATGTGCGCGCCGAGGGAAACCCCGGCCTTAAGCCGGAACGTTCCGAGCACAGCGAAGCAGGCCTGGAATTGACAGGCAGGTTTGCCTTCGCGGAGGTTTCCGGCGGCATAACCTATTTCCATTCATCAATTAGCGACCTGATTGTATGGTTACCGCTATACGGCGGATGGAAACCGGTCAACCGGGACAGGGCGTTAATTACCGGACACGAGGATTACGTTCATCTGGACCTTTTCCATGATCGGCTGTCGTTTCAGTACCAGAACACGATATTGACTCCCCTGAACAAATCACCGGGGCATGTCATATACAACAAACAACTGGTCTTTTCACCGCATTATGTAACAGTCTATACGGCAAAGATTGACACTCGTTATTTATACGGCTCCTATTCGATTCGCCGATGCGATAAGGCCTATACTCTCGAATCCAACAACAAGTATTATGCTGCCTACCGTGTCGATGATCTGCATATCGGGGCCAGATATGTTTTTAATTGTAAATGGAATGTTTCGGCTGATCTGAAGTTTTTCAATATCCGCGATGAAAACTATGTGCTTATTACGCATTACCCGATGCCCGGCCGGGAGTGGTATTTCGGGCTGACAATCAAATATGGAATAAAAAACGGTCACAAATAATTCTTAAAAGAATGGAGAAAACATCATGAAACGAGTCATCCTGACAACATTGACAACCGGACTGCTTCTGATATCAATTGCCGGAGCGGCTGATCAGATCGGATACTTGATTAATACCACCGGCGAGTCGCTTTCGAAGATTAATCTGGAAACACATATCATTGAAAATGATATTCTTACCTTGGGTACCGATGTTTGGTGTTATCCCAATCAGATAATCATCTGGGATACTTTGGCCTATGTGATAAACTCGGGTACCAATGAAATCCAGATTATCGATTTAAATACCGAACAAACGATTGATTTTATAAACCTTCCGGCAGGTTCAAATCCGTTCTGGATGGAGTTTCTTGACTCCCAATATGTTTATATCTCATTATTGATAAACAACAGCCTGGCCAAAGTCGATCTCGTTAATAAAACCGTTGTTTCCGAGGTCCCCGTGGGAAACGGCCCCGAGGGCGTGGTTATATCGCAGGGCAAGGTCTTTGTCGCCAACAGCGCTTATAACTTCTCGTCAGGCGGTTATGACCCCGGAACCGTTTCGGTATACGATCCGAACACCGAATCAGTGGTCAACAGTATCAGCGTTGATTTAAATCCGCAGATGATGGCGGTCGATGATTCCGGATATGTCCATGTGGTCTGCACCGGAGATTACAGTTCTATCACCGGCAGAATTAATATTATCGATCCCGAAGCCGAAACAGTCGTGGCCGATTTTGCCATCGGAGGTTACCCCGGCCAGATCAGTATCGGTCCCGATCAGATCGCCTATATCGCCGCGCCGGACTGGAGTTATGACAGTCATATTTTCACCTACCATTCGATTACTCATGAAGTCTTCCATGATGCCTCGGATCCTATCACTATCGGCTGGAATGTCAACATGGTGACGGCTTATCAGGATACCATCTGTTTTGCCGGTTGCTATGATGATACCGTTCATGTAATCGATTCCTCCGGAGCCGTCATTCATAAATATCCCGCCGGCGACAACCCGTACGGGATTGATTTTAATTATCTTCCCGGCGACGTCAACGGCGATTTTGATGTTAATCTGACCGATATATTGAATTTAATAAGCTGGATTTACGTTGACGGCACCCCCCCCCGCTGGCCGATATGGCGGGCAAATGTCAATGGAGACCAGACCTTTAATCTGGAAGATATCCTGTATCTGATAACATCGGTATATGTTGACCCAAACAAGCGCCCGATACCATCACCCCGCTGGGTAAAGTGAGACCATGTAATATTTCGACGGTAAATTCAATAATCAGAAATACCTATTTCTGATCGACTATTGTAATAACTTGCCGTTTGGATAATTCACTCCGGTATTATCCAATATAATCGGCAAAATATCGTCTATTTTGTGAAAATATTCTCAAAATGGTTGTGCTCGGCCCCTTTATTTCATATATTCGTATCCTGATTGTACTGAACAGATTGCAGTAATTATAACGATAATAAAGCGGCATACCGAACGATGACGAAATTCGTATTTTGTTCGACACTTCAATGTTTTTCCATTTTAGAATCATCTGTTATGAATAGCAAAGAATTACTTTATTGTAATAAGAGGTTGTGATGTCCTATAAAATTACGTCCAAGACAATCGACGACAATCTCAAGCGCAAAGTCAGTGAAATCAGCGGGCAGATGGCGAGCAAATGCTTCCAGTGCGGCACCTGCACCGGTTCCTGCCCGATGATTGAGCAGATGCATATCACTCCCCGACGCCTGATGGCCCTTCTGCAATGGGGTCAGGCCGACGCTCTGCGTAATGTTAACACCCACTGGATTTGTGCTTCCTGCCATGTTTGCCAGGTGCGCTGCCCGCGCGGAATCGAAATTCCCAAAGTGATGGAAGCCCTGCGCCTGATCAAACTGCGCACCAACGAAAATTACATTGAGCCGTCCAATCTCCAGCCGGAGGAAATCATTGACCTGCCGCAGATCGCCCTGGTCTCCGGTTTCCGCAAGATGACTTCATGAGGTTATTATGAGTATCAGTTACTACCCCGGATGTACGCTTAAAACCAAGGCCAAAAATCTCGAATCATCGGCATTGGCGGCCATGAAGGAGCTGGGTATCAAAGTCGAGGAGCTGGACCGCTGGAACTGCTGCGGTGCGGTTTACTCGCTGGCCGATGACGATTTGATACATATTGTCGCCCCGGTAAGGGATTTAATCAGGGTTAAAGAGCGCGGACACGATACTGTTCTGGCTCTCTGCTCCATGTGCTACAATACTCTGGCCCGCGCCAACCACCTGATGAAAAACGATGAAGAGAAACGCAAAACGATCAATATGTTCATGGATGAGGAGCCGGATTATGCCGGAGAGGTCAGGGTGGTGCATCTTTTTGATTATCTGCGCGACGATTACGGCTGGGACAAGCTCAAGGAAAAGATTAAAAAGCCGCTTAACGGCCTGAAGGTGGGACCATATTACGGCTGTACACTCTTGCGTCCCAAAGAGGTCGCACTTGACCATCCCGATAATCCATCGATTTTTGAAAAATTCCTCGAAACCCTCGGTGCCGAGGTGATAAATTTCCCAATGAGCACTCAGTGTTGCGGAGCTTACCAGGTGCTGGGAAACCCCGATGCGGCGGTAAAAGTGTCGCATGAAATCCTGACCGATGCTGTCGCTCACGGTGCGGAAGCGCTGGCCCTGACCTGCCCGCTGTGCGACTATAACCTGGGGCGGCGTCAGAATATCATGCAGGAAAAAATCGAGGGTTCCCCGGAAGTGCCGGTTTACTATTTTACCCAGTTATTGGCGCTGGCGCTTGGCCTTCCTGCCGCGGACTGTCATCTGGAATTGAACCGGGAAAGCGCCGTTAATCTCCTGAAAGATAAAAGCTACATTTAGAAAGAGTATTATTGCAATAGATTGGCGAGGTTACTGATGAGTACAACAACCGATGAAACCAAAGAGGTTTCGGCCAAAGTCG
Source organism: Candidatus Zixiibacteriota bacterium (assembly GCA_030642025.1). Lineage (GTDB taxonomy): Bacteria > Zixibacteria > MSB-5A5 > GN15 > PGXB01 > DAOWOO01. Next base: position 8,205 of record DAOWOO010000028.1, read on the forward strand.
AGGCCAAGCTGATTCCCATTTACGTAATGGGAAAAAAGTACGAGGTGCCCGAATCGCTGACTATCATGAAAGCGATAGAATACGCCGGGTACAAGTACATTCGCGGATGCGGATGCCGCGGCGGTGTCTGCGGCGCCGGCAGCACCGTTTACCGTAAACCCGGTGATTATAAAATCTATACCGGGCTGGCCTGCCAGACGGTGGTCGAACCGAATATGTACCTGACCCAGCTTCCTTTCTACCCGGCCATACGGGCGATCTATAATTTCCATGAGCTGGAGGGTAAACCGGAAGAGATTTTCGAACTGTACCCCGAACTCTTCCGCTGTGTCGCCTGTAATGCCTGTACCAAGGTCTGCCCGATGGATGTCGAGGTGATGGACTATATCTCCGCTCTCAAACGCGGCGATATTGTCGAGGCCGCTGAAATATCATTTGACTGCATCCAGTGCGGTCTCTGTGCGAGCCGCTGTTATGGCGAACTGCCGCAGTACCACATCGCCCAACTGGCCCGTCGTCTGGCCGGAGCATATCTGACTCCGCGCGCCGAGCATCTCAAAACAATGTGCGCCAATATAGAAACTGGACGGTACACCGAAGGGCTGAACAGTCTGAAGGCGATGGATACCGACATGCTCAAGAAAACATACCAGGAACGGGAATTGGAACCTGCCACTGCGGGCGAAGATTGGACGCCCAAAGACAGCACCTATCTTTGATCTGAAATGACGAGAGGTTTATTATGCCATATCCAGAGGAATTAAAGTCTCTTATAAAAGCAGTCGAAGCTACCCGCGCCGAGCGCGTGGAACGTAAGAAAAAGAACGAAGAGATACCCTTCCTGGACCTTGATCAGCGCGCTGAGATGCTTCAGTACCATCCCGATGTCAAGGAAGAGGGACGGCGGGAACTTAAAGCCGGACCCAGCAAAGGATACCGAATCGCCCATGAAATGGCCGACTTGATTGAGGCCAGAACCAGGGTCGATCCCGACAGGATTGATCTGAACAAAATTGATTACGAAACCGATGTACTCATTATCGGCGGCGGTGGGGCAGGAACGGCGGCGGCGCTATACACTCGCCAGAACGGAGCCAAATCAATTATCGCCACCAAGCTTCGTCATGCTGATGCTAAAACGATGATGGCCGAGGGCGCCGGTCATCTCAAAAATGTCCCGGCACTGGTCCAAACACCGGTAAACAAAGCACCCGATGCC
>DAOWOO010000137.1 GCA_030642025.1 Candidatus Zixiibacteriota bacterium
CACTTAATAGCAGGGCGGCAAATATAATGACGTTTACAATAAGCTGTGTATATGAGGTGTGATCAAGGAATTCAAACTCCGGAATTCTCGGCATATCGGTTTCTGTGCGGCTGCCCCTGATAAGGCCGCCGCGCATCTTGACGATCTGTGGAGCGCGGACATTGCCTTTGATTATTCCGGATGATGTTATTGTCACCTTGGAGTAAGAAGTAACATCGCCGGTGACAATCCCCCGGATAGTAACCGGACCCACGGCAGTAATGGATGACTTCACTAATTCACCCTTATCGACCTCCACCGAGCCCATTTGCAGACCGTCATAGGTGGTGATCAGATGGTCAGTCGGTTCCGACGGATGGTCATCCGATTCAAGTTTATCGCCTTTTCTAATTCGAAAAACCGTTTTTGTTTCGCCGGAGGAGTCGGAAATCCGGATAAAGGTTTCACGACTGAAATCATAGTCCCATTCATTACCGGAGCTGTCGACTCCGTAAACGCCATCCTCGGAAAGGTGAATTTCGGTGAAAATGGTATCGCCCGAGGAATCGGCCTTGTTTTCCATCTGCGTTGCGAGCAGATCAACCCGCGGGGCGGCGAAAATCATGAGGGCCGTAATACTGCATATCACAGTAAGCTGTATGCCGGTTCGACTATTCATCGGATAAATCCTAATACTGTTCCAGCGTTATATCACCCGATTCCGTCGTCAGAGTGATCTTTGGTCCGCCGCTGCCGAAATCCCCGATCAACTTGTTTTTTGAAAAAGTCCTGATAGTCAACGGCAGTTCGGTATTAATAGAGCCTGATAGAGTCTCAAGCCTGACCGTCCCTGAAGATGTTTCCGGAACCCGGAATATAATTTCTCCTACTGTGGTTTCGACATGATATCCGCGCTCTGATGAAAGCTCGGTTTCAACCTTTACATTTCCTGAATTGGTTTGTATGTCAATGGCTCCGTTCAGTTGGTGAATTTCCACATTGCCTGAGGTCGATTTGACCCGCAGATCGCCGTTGAGATTGTTCATAATTACCTGCCCGGATGTCTTGGCGATTTTTACCGGGCCGTCAATATATATTCCGCTGGTTTTCCCCGAGGCCGAACGGATGTCGATCAGTCCGGTAACCGAGGTCATCTCGATATCGGTGCCGCCGCAGGCAATAATAATATCACCTTTGATCTCCGAAAGAGAAATTTTTCCGGAAATCGACTCAATCGTTACGGCTCCATCTATTGTTTCCAGTGAAATATCGCCCGAACCGCCGATAATAGTCACAGCCTCGGCAATTTCATCTACGACAATATCACCGGATCGGCTTTCAATAAAGGCCTTGCATCCGAAAGGAACTGTAATGATATAATCAACCGATCCGAACATGTCTTTTCCGGAACCGAACAGCTTTTGCCAGAATGACCGCGATTGACCTTCGACCTCGTGAAGCGTCGTTTCAATAGTCAGACGCCTTCCGTTTTTTTTCGATTTGATTTCGACGTACTCGGAAAGCCGCTCGGCTTCCTCGCGGTCACCGGCCCGGATGGTTTTGACGGCCTCGATAGTAACCACGTCGGTCGGCGCCCCCTGGATTTTTATATCGCCAATTGAATTATATATATTCAGTTCCGGTTTGTCTTCGATATCAACGGTTTTCTGGTACCGGAATTCAAATGAATCGGCAGATGCCATACCGGCCATTGCCGTAATAAGTATGACAATTAATAAGGTTAACTTCATCTTGAAATCTCCGCCGTAAATTATATTGGTCGGAGCTTTTTCTTTAAAAGCTCCCTGGCCCGGAATATCCGGGCTTTTACCGTGCCGATCGGTATATTCAGGACTTCGGCAATCTCCTCATACGATTTATCGTCCTTATGCCGGTAAACTATCACTATCCGGTACTTGTCCGGAAGCGATTCGATAGCCTCGTCAATTGATACCCTTCTCTCTCTAGCCTCGAAATCTCTTTCGGGATTATAGGAATTATCCGGAATTTCAATCTCGATCCGTCCGCTGGATGTTTCCGGTGGCGAATCCAGAGAAAGAGTCTTGAGTCTTTTTTTGCGGAGATGATCGATAGCGGCGTTGGCGGCGATACGATACAGCCAGGTTGAAAACTTATACTCGCTGCGATACGTTGACAGTGATGCGAACGCCTTCATAAATGTTTCCTGTACAAGATCATTGACCACCTCACCACCCCGGGCGATTTTATAAACTATATGATAAATCGCCGGGCGGTGCCGTTCCATCAACTGCCGGTAGGCATCCTGATTTCCGGCCAGCGCCCTTTCGATCAGTTCTTTGTCTTCGTCTTGCAACTGTTTTCTACAGTACAGGTTACGTTTATTGTCAATAACGGTTTCAGAATAACAGCCTTGAGTATATAAAATCGGCGGTAATTATTCAACAAAAATCCCCTCAGGCATATCAGCCCCAAAAACCCAATATATCATAATTCTGGCATTCTGTAAATGATGACAAATTCATCCCGATAAACAGTTTCAAAGGGCAGATTGACCATCGGGTAGTATTTCCGTTCAACCGGACCGTAAAAAACATAGTCAACTCCGGTTATCGGCTGACCGCCCGAATACAGCCTGACCATATTGTCATACCGCCCTTTCCAATCCAGGCCAAGATGCGACAGGTGGCCGATATATCCAAGATATACCGGGCGATATTGCATTACCAGCCCCAGATCATCGGCATCGGCAGTCAAGGCCGCCACGACCGCATTCTGTTCGGTATTGTTTTCCAGCCAATCGACCGCCTTTTCAATCCTGGTGTCGTATCTGGGGTAATAATGTCGGCTTTCGGGGCCATATTTTTCAACCGCCGATGTTATAAACCCCAGAACCAGAACCGCGGCAAATCCGACAGCCAGATATTCCGTTTTCGGGAATTCGTATTTCCCCGAGGCAATCATCATCGCCCCGGCATAATAAACCAGAAATATCGGGAAGAACGGATTGTAATGTGCCAGCGATCCGAAAACTACCGCTGTCAAAAGCAGAATCAGCATTGTGCGATTACGGATAAAATATGACAGTATTAAAAACGGTGCGGCATGTTTGAGTATTTCCACCGGGTCAAACACGAAAGATTCTATGAAAATAAAATAGAAAGGCCGGGCAGTCACCTCGGATGAAACAAACAATGATGCGAAAGCCAGCGCGACAAGGGCATCAAGAAGAAGATAGATTGAAATTTTATTTTTTTCAAAGAGGACGTTGACCAAAAGAAATGGCAGAATCATCAGCATCATGTATCCGTTGACAAATGCCGCCGTGAACAATGCCGCCAAGCGTAATATGGTATTTTTGCCGAACAGCGCCACTGTCAGAAGGATAAGAAAGGGAGTATGAGTGAACCCCCGGGCGATCAGGTCAATTCCCAGGGCATTGATATCCACGGCGATGGACGAGGCTGCGAATATCATTACAAGCGGTATGCCGTAGCGTCCCGGGAAATACTTCATTAAAAGCAGGCCGAATAAAATCAGGTAAACAACATTGAGCAGGCGCATAGAGTTAAACGCATTGACAAACTTTGTCAATACTGCCGCCGGGTAATACTGTATAAACGGTTGGGTCAGTTTAATTCCCGCCATGGCCGGATTCTGCGGCGGAAAATGATCCAGGAGAGAATTGGTTATGGCGGCGTAATACAAAAAATCAACATCGGCCGGTGCGTCGTAAATAAATCGTTTTTCATCGGGGTGGTAAGCGCCGATCAGGAATTGCCCGGCAATATAAAGGACAATTAAAAATATGAAGATTACTAAATTTACCCGGCCTGAGTTCATAGTATGAAAAAACCGTGTTCAGACCGGGATGGCAATCGAAAAATGGTAATCCGGCCGCGCTATCCTTTATACTGATCAGTCAGTTCATTATTGGTGGCGGCGTCGAATACTCTGAAATTCTGCACCGGGAGTGTGGTGTCACGGATAAGATCGATCTTGAAACGATGCATTTTCATAATTTTGGTTATTCGATTAATACCGTTGCCGACCATTGTCTCGGCCAGGGCCGGGTTAACCACCAGATTATATTTCTTGAAATGCCCATCAATATCGGCTCGGTTAAACCAGCGTTCAATCTTGGTGGCCATTGTTACTCTTGAAAGAATTCGGCCGGATCCGTTACAGTGCGGACATGGCTCCGAAAACGTGTGCATCAGGGAAGGACGAATTCGCTCGCGGGTCATTTCAATCAACCCGAAATCAGTCACCGGATTGATGGCCCGTTTGGCGGTATCATTTCTGAAGGCGTGTTTGAACGCTTCATACAGTTTCCGCCGGTTCTCACGGCTGTACATATCTATAAAGTCGCAGACAATCAGACCGCCGATATCACGCAGTCGTATCTGGCGCGCCGTCTCCTTGGCCGCTTCAAGATTGGTATAAAAAATGGTCGATTCCTGGTCGCCTTTGCCGACATAACGCCCGGTGTTGACATCGATAGTGACCATTGCCTCGGTCTGATCGATAATCAGATAAGAGCCTTTCTTTATCCAGACCTTACGTTCAAGCATTTTTTCAATCTCAGGCTCCAGCTTATAAAGATCAAACAGGGGAGTGGTTCCCTTGTACAGCTCGACTTTGTCTTTCATATGCGGCATTACCTGCCGGACATAAGCCATAATCGTTCGGTATTCACGGCGGTCGTCAACCAGCAGCCGTTCGACATCATCAGTAAACGTGTCGCGGATAATCGACGTGGTAATCTCGACTTCCTGATGAATAAGTGCCGGGGATTGTGAAGCTTCGGCCCGCTTTTGAAGCCGCGACCAGAGTTTCAGCAGGCGCTTGATATCCGGGCGAAAATCGCTTTCATCCATACCCTCACCCTCGGTTCGGATAATCAGCCCGAATCCTTCAGGACGAAGCTGTGAAACCACCTTTTTAAGGCGCCGCTTTTCTGACCAGTTGGAAATCCGGCGCGAGACCCGGACATGGTTGTCATCGGGAACCAGGACGAGGTATCGTCCCGGTATCGAAACCTCGGTGGTAACACGCGGGCCCTTGGTGGAAATCGGCTCTTTGATAACCTGTATC
>DAOWOO010000223.1 GCA_030642025.1 Candidatus Zixiibacteriota bacterium
AATAATCAGGTAGTTTTATCTCTATATCGGTTCAATTCCGGCGGTATCATCCGGGCCATTCGCAGGAATCCGACCGAGGCAACGATTGCCACCAGAGATATGGTGCTCCAGGCATATATATATTGAGGAGCCGCCCAGTCAAGAAGAGTACCGCCTAAAAGCGGTCCCAGCGACCATCCGGCTGTAACGGCAAAACCGTAAATACCCATATACCGCCCAATTCTACCCTCCGGAGCCAGGTTAGCTGTAATCGACAGCATCGGCGGTGAAACCATATTTTCGCCGATTGTAATTATGACAATGGCGAGTATAAATGGCGAGAAGGCTGTTGACAGCCCCACCATAAAATATCCAAGCGCATAGATTGCCGATCCCAGCATCAGTTGAGTGGTCAATCTCAATGGACGAAGAAGACGGGTCATCGGAATCTGAAGCACCGCCACCATCAGCCCGTTCAACGTATATAGAAACCCCAGCTGGCTTTTGGAAATACCGATCAGGTCAACCGAATATACCGACAGCGGGGCCATTAACTGAGCGATAACAAGATAAAGCACCAGGATTAACAACGAAAAATGAAATATCTGCTCATTCCCCCTGTAGGAAAATATATCCTTGAATTTGAATGCACCATCATTTGTCGAATGGAGTTCGAGCCCCTTGAGATATATGCCGATAATACATCCGGACAGCAGGGTCATACAACCAGACATGATAAACAGCACGGCGTAGGAGTATTCCGCCAGAAATCCACCGATTGCCGGCCCCAGCGCCCAACCCAGATTGGCCGAAGCGCGGACGATAGCATACGCCTCTGTGCGATTTCCTTTATCCACCAAATCTGCAACCGTAGCATTCGCCGCTGGCTGAAAAAGTGCCCCAAATATTGAATTGAGTATCAACAGGCTTCCGATAGAATAAAACCCCCATTGATAATATATGGCATATGCTGTGGCCAGAAATACAAATGATCTGATAATCTGTGCCAATACCATCAGACGGTATCGTCCGATACGGTCCGATAATTCGCCGCCAATCGCTTGTACAAACGCCCGGATAATTGCCGCCACTCCGAAAAATATGCCTATTCGGGTTAGAGAAACACCTAATTCGGAATGAAAATATATGGCTATGAATGGGATCGAAACAGCAAACCCGACTGCGGAACTAAACCATCCCAGAGATAGAATCCAAAGACGGTAATCGTATTTACGTAAGAATTTTCTCACGCGGGTGTCTGTCTTTCCAATAGCTTAACGATATCAGAGGCAATACGGGAGAAACCGTCGATCTTTAATCTCCCATAACCATTTCGGGCCATTTCGGCAAGTTCACCCGAGGAAACCATCTCACCCAGCTTTGCCCCGAAGTTTTTCGCCTGTCCTAAATCGGCAATGTCCCGGCCGACCCGTTGATTCATTAGAAACATCCGGTTTAACGGCGAGAAAGGCCCGATAACAGGGTGCAGTATGAATATCGGCAGTCCCAGACCAGCCGCCCAATTGGTGCGCTCATGTGATGGGGCGATAAAAAAGTCAAAATACCTGAACAGCCTTATGGTTAACTCGTGTTCCTGTTTTCGGTCATTGAACAGGACCGCCAGAATTCTGTTTTTATTTATCGTTGACTCAAAAGATGTTACCTTGTCATCAGGTTTCAACCGAGCAACCCCGGTCAGATCACCCAGCATCTTTTCAAGCCGCCCTCCTACTCTACAGAAAACAACCGCGCCATGCCCGGCCGAGGAGAGAGATTTTGCAGCGGCAACTATCTTTTCCGTATGCCCGACCGGTTCCGCTCCTGATGAAAACAATCCGCCCACCAGGGTATTGTTATTCTCTATTCTATACATGCGTTTTTCATATAGTGTTTTCGCCTCAACAACCAGGTTACTTTCAACGCATAGACCGGTCACAACAATTGAAAGCTCGGCGGCGCCCTTCGACATGAATTTATTACGGCCTTCTTCAAGGGGTACATAAACCCGTGAAGCGCCTGTCACCGCCGCCTGATCGGGAACGGCGATTTCACCGTGCAGATAATAGACCGGAACGATATCCGAAATCATCGGAACAAGAACAGGATGCGCCACCAGGGTCGGATACGGATTTTCTTTGACAAATGACCTGATTCCGCGTGCCAGCAGTTTTTCGACAAGACCATAAGAATCAGCTTTCTTACCTTTGCGAAGCCATTCATAAAACATCCCGATAAAACCACCCTGACTGCCTTTGTGATACATCCACCTGACAATCCTCCAGAACAATAGAGAAACCCCTGTTGATAATGAGAATACATCGGTAATCTTTAATTCGATTCTATTGCCATGATTTTCAACAAGTCGGTCGATTATACCGTCCAGATAAAACGGATGTCCTCGACCAATATGGGTATAGATAATATTGAGAACCGGCTTTCCAGGCATTTTACTGGCGAGCAGGAACGGCGTTGATAGTCTTATCAAGAGCCAGGATGCTGATTTCTCTGTCATCAACAATGATTTTGCCGGTCAGGAATTCTGAAGATAAACCGGGTATTTCATACCCCGTCCCGGCTGTCATTTCTGTCTCCGGACGCAATATTTCCTCGGCTTTATCTACAATTACCGCCGCCCGATGCCCGGCCCATTCGGTGATAATAATACGGCAGTCGGCCGGTTTATTGTCGGGGATATTATTCAGTACACAATAAAGATCAACCAGCGGAATTTGACCATCATTATACTTAAAAACACTTTGCTGGCTACCGGCCTGCTTTCGAATTTCAGCACCATTATCAGGTATGATTACTTCAATTATTTGAGTTATGGGCAGGGCCAGATGAAATTTGTCTATCTGAACATACAGATACTGGGAATTATTTTCCTTATTATTCATGCCGATCACCTCACTATTTGACGATTTTAAGTAATTTGTCAAACAATAGCGCAAAAAACAAGCAGTTTAGCATTCGATTACCGTCTCTCACCGGAATATTTCATGTCTGGTATTTCCAGCATTCGCCTGAGGATCGCGGGCGAGTGGCCGAAATAATGGTTGCTGAAGCAGGCATACACCTCACCCATATTGCGTGAGGACTCTTCAATTGGCACCAACCACATATAACTAAAATCCGAATATATCTTCTTTCGGTGAAAAGAAATTATGGCGATAACCGCGGCCGGGATATTGCCAAATGAGCGGTTTTAACTTATTATAGGGTTCAAAAACAGAAAGGATTAGCATAATGAAAGATCCAAGAAACACAACGCTGGCGAAAAGTCTGATTGATTACTCAGTCAAACTACAGCCCGGAGAAATTGTCTATATCGAAGTTAAGGGCCTGGCCGCAATGGAACTGGGCAAGGAGTTGATTCGCTATGCCACTGAGAAAGGCGGCGTCCCGTTCTGGTACTATAACGATGATTCAATCACCCGTCAGTACCTGCTTCATGCAAGCGATGATCAGCTTAAAAAGCTGGCTGATTTTCATCTCGACATGATGAAAAAAGCCTCGGCGTATATCGGTATCCGAGGTTCGGAAAATTCATTTGACCTGGCCGATATTGAACATGATCAGATGGATCGTTATCACAAGATATTCTACAAACCGGTTCATCTCGAGGAACGCGTCAAACGAACCAAGTGGGTCGTTATGAGATTTCCCAATAGCGCCATGGCCCAACTGGCCGAAACCTCGCAGGAGAAATTCGAGGATTTCTATTACCGCGTCTGCAATCTCAATTATGCAAAAATGTCCAAAGCAATGGACCCGCTGGTCGAGTTGATGAAAAAGACCGACAAAGTTCATATTATCGGACCGGGAACCGATATAAACTTATCAATCAAGGATATTGATATTGTCAAAAACGACGGCACTCGGAACATTCCTGACGGTGAGGGTTACACCGCCCCTGTTCGTGACTCGATTAATGGCATCATCTCTTACAACACTCCCTCGTTATATGAAGGGACCGTCTATTCCGTTATCATCTTTACCT
>DAOWOO010000074.1 GCA_030642025.1 Candidatus Zixiibacteriota bacterium
GTTCACCTTCGTGCAGATAACCGCAGTTGCGGCATCTCCAGACCACTTTCGTGTCTTTTTTAAAGACAGTACCGTTTTCGACATTGGCCAGAAGACCGCGATATCGTTTTTCGTGCTGTTTTTCAGCCACCGCTATTGCCTCAAATACAATGGCAATCGCTTCAAAACCTTCTTTGCGCGCCATCACGGCAAATTCGGGATACATGGTTTCCCATTCGTACCGCTCACCACCGGCGGCGGCGGTCAGGTTTTCGGGGGTACTGCCGATCACCCCGGCTGGAAACGATGCCTGTATTTCAACTTCGCCGCCCTCAAGAAACTTAAACAATCTCTTGGCATGCTCTTTTTCTTGGTCGGCGGTTTCTTCGAATATATGCGCGATTTGCACATAGCCGTCTTTCCTGGCTTTACCGGCAAAATAAGTATAACGATTTCTCGCCTGGGATTCCCCGGCAAAAGCGGTCAGCAGGTTTTTTTCGGTCTGCGTACCTTTTAGATTGGCCATTTTATTAATCTCCTTGCATCTAAAATAATTCTTTAATTGGCCGCCTCGGTCGGAGGAGTAAATACTCTCTGTCCGAGTTCACGGTCAATCTGAAACAATCCGGCTTTGGAATCGCCCAGAAGCTTAAACTGCTGCACAACCGATTTAGCCGAAGCTTCCTCTTCCACCTGTTCGTTTATAAACCACTGAAGAAATACCTGCGCGGCGTGATCTTTTTCGGATATGGCCACATCCATCAGGTTGTTGATTAAACCGGTAACCTTATGTTCATGCGCATAGACCGCTTCGGATATGTCAAGAGCCGATTTCCAATTAATCGGCGGGGCCTCAAAAGCCTTGACTATCGCCCGACCATCGCGTTCTATGACATACTCAAATATTTTCTCGGCATGGGTCACCTCTTCCCGGTACTGAACCTTCATCCAATTGGCATACCCGGGCAGATCGATTGATTCCAGATAAGCCGACATGGCCAGATAGAGATGGGCGGAATAGAATTCTGCGGTGACCTGATCATTCAGGACCCCTTCCATATTTTTGCTAATCACGTTATGTTCCTTTCAGACCGTCTTACGGTCAGTTCTCCGTAAGAATACTGTCATCATATTCAATTTCGAAGCGAAGCTTATGCTTGGCTTCTTCCTGCGCCAGAGCCAGGAAGGTTTCTTTCAATTCCGGACTATCGGTCGCCTCGGCCAGGTCGGAATATAGCTTGAATGAAGCCTTCTCGGCGTTCATTGCCGCCATCAGCGACTCCTGATAATTGAACTCACCTTCCTTGAAGCGGTTGTCCTTCATACTGTCGACAATCTTGAGATTCATAACCTTCTGCTTGGCCGAAAGAAGAAGCTTGCCTTTCTTGACCATTTCCAGTTTGGCCTTATGACTTTTTTCTTCCAGCGCAAACTGCTCGAAAATCTCTTTCATGTGCGGTTTATTCATACGCTCGGCCAGATCGGTATAGTACTGAGCGGCATCTTCCTCTTTGGATATCGCATAATCCAATACTGCGTCAACTGAATCGAATTTCATCTCTCCTCCAATTTATTATTTAAGTTGCAAAACGGTCGCAATACCCGCGACCATCTTATCAATAATTGTCTTATGCTTTCCAGAGTCCGTGAAGGTTACAGTATTCGCGAACGATAATATTGTCACCGTCAACCGGGAAAAACGCTTCAGGCGTCTGGCCCGGCTTTAAAAACTGACGATACGCTTTAGCGTCCACAATCGCTTCAATCCATTCGATATAATGGTCATCCTGCATCGGGTGAGCAACACTGCCGACAGTAACCTTGATACCGCCGTCAATCTTCTCCACAACCGGGACATGCTTCTCCGTAGCGGCGTCAACTTCGCCTGCTTTTAGAAGCCGCATATCCTGGCCGCAACATACCCGGGTGCCGTCCCCCGTGTGTACGTCCTCGACAATATTGCCGCTAATCTCACACTTGTATACCTGTAATCTTTCCTTCATGGCTTTCTCCTCCTGTTTATTATATGGTAATCTTCAAGTTAATTTATGATACTTTCTTAATAGCTTCCAAAACCTTATTATATTCTGGCTCTTCCGTAGTTTCTTCAACATACTGGATGTATTGAACTATGCCTTTCTGATCGACAATAAAAATTGTTCTGGCTAAAAGGCGAAGTTCTTTAATCAAAACTCCGTATGCATTTCCAAAAGAAGCGTCACGATGATCGGAAAGAAGCTTAATATTTTCAACACCAGCCCCCGCACACCATCGAACCTGGGCAAAAGGTAAATCCATGCTTATTGTCAAAATCACAATATCATTACCGAATTTTCCTGCTTCCTTATTAAAACGCCTGGCTTCCAGATCGCAAACGGGCGTATCAACCGAAGGGACTGATACGATGACAACAGTCTTTCCCTTAAATGAAGAGAGCTTAACAGGTTTCAGATTTTCATCAAGTACTTCAAAATCAGGGGCAATATCTCCGACCTTTATTTCATTACCCACCAATGTGAGAGGGTTACCTTTCATTTTTATAATACCGGTTCTTTCACTCATCGAAATCTCTCCTATTCTCTAATAGCCGATGGGATTATACCCTACCGGCAATAAACAAATACTATGCATGACTGGCAAGATATTCGGCGACACCTTCGGCCGTCGGTTTCATTGCCTCGTCGCCCTCTTTCCAGTTGGCCGGGCAGACTTCGCCATGCTCTTCAGTGAACTTCAGCGCGTCGAGCATACGCAGCGCCTCATCAACATTCCGGCCAAGACCCAGGTCATTGACCACAGCGTGCCGAATAATCCCCTCTTTGTCAATAAGGAAAAGGCATCTCAGGGCTACTGATTCGTCGATAAGAACACCGTAGTCGCGTGAGATGTTCTTATTCAGGTCAGCCACGAGCGGGTAATTGATCTGACCGATACCGCCTTTGTTGCGTGGAGTGTTTTTCCATGCCCAGTGAGTAAAGTGCGAATCAACCGAAACGCCGATCACTTCAGCGCCTTTGGCCTTGAATTTGTCGAGAACCTTATCGAAGGCGATAATTTCCGATGGGCATACGAAAGTGAAGTCAAGCGGGTAGAAAAACAAAATCACGTACTTGCCGCGATAAGACGATAATTTCAGCTCCTCGAAGCTGTTGTTCGGCATTACCGCCTGCGCGGCAAAGTCGGGAGCCTCTTTAGTAACCATATATGACATTATTCATTCCTTTCAAATAAACAGAATATTACCATGTCCTTCTTAACCATAAGGATACATTCCTTTTTTAATCGTTTCCAGAGTTTCTAGAATTTTGTTGTGTTTCTGCTCGTCGATAAGCAGGTAATCCAGCAGATATTCCTGGACGACCATCTTTTTGCCCTTAAGAGCGTTTTTGGCTTCGGTGGCCATCTCGATTGTTTTTTCTTCGAGCTTAATATGCTTTTCAATCAGGTCCCATACATCAGCCAACTCATCCGGACTGAGAGAGATAGTTTTGGATTCCAGGCTGTCGGCAATCATTTCCTGAACCCGATAGTGCACCTGAGAATCACGCTGGATGATTTCCATTATCAGACGGATAATCGGGTTATCGGTTTTCTCGATTACGTTTCCGGTTGAAGCAACAGACGCATTTTCAATCTTCTGCCAGCGACGCATGTTGTCAATAATCTGTTCCTGAGTTTCTTTGGTTGACATTTCCTTACCTCCGGTTTTTCTTTTTTCGCCTTACGTCTTTATTATCTGTTTTAGCTTTTTTCTGACATTCCGGGCAAATACCGAGAAATTCTATGCGCAAGTGATGAATCTTATACCCTTTCAGTCTCTTGAAATCGTCCAGCATAATTCCGGTTGAAAGGTCTTTAATATCATCAACCCGGCCGCATTGAATACAGCGCAGATGATAATGCCGGTTCGGGTTACCGTCAAAGCGCGCCTCGGAACCGCCGAAATCCAGTTTCTGAATCATATCATTCCTGACCAGAATATCAAGATTTCTGTAAATAGTCCCGAGACTTATTTTCGGCAATTGTTTGCGGACAATTCTATGCAGCTCAGCCGCCGTCGGGTGAGATTTAAGCCTGCACAACTCTTCCAGAATCACCTGGCGCTGTCTTGTATTTCTCTGGAACTCCCCGGTTCTCATTTTCCCATCTGATTCTTATTAGTAATCATTATTGTTACTGATAAAACCGAGATGAGATTAAAAGGTTCCCGATAAATGAATAATTTCAAAAAAGGCGGCCCGGATAAGCCGCCTTTGCAGATTCTACATAGCTGACTGCTATTTCATCACATGGTTCATTGTAAAGACATAATTTCTGGCCAGGTCACGGATAAGCTGAGCCTTGAAAGAACTTCCGTGACCCTGCTTGACATCCTCATAATACCAGACCGGTTTCCCCAGTTTATTGAGAACATAGGCAAATCGTCTCGGATCCGAGGGCGGTACCCGCGGGTCATTGAAACCGCCAGTCACCAGAATCGGTTTGCTTGCATTTTCGGCGTAGAATATCGGCGACAGGCTGCGAACCAATTTGCTTCCCACCTGGCCGTATTCTTTCTCATAGGTGTCGCGGAATACCGCAGGTGAGTGAAGTATATCATGATCTATTTCAGATACGCCAACATCGGAAACGACACAGGCGATTTTCTCGGGGCAATGAGTCGCCAGCCAGTTAACCGTATAGCCGCCATACGATGCGCCCCAAATCGCTATTCGATCCGGGCTTGACCAGCCTTCGTCAATCAGATAGTCAATCGCATGTTCGGCATCCTTGAGCGCTTCGAAACGCTTTTCAAGATTATCCGCCTGCTCATAGGCCGGGCCGTACCCCGAGGAGCCGCGTACATTCGGACGCATGAATATAAATCCTTTGCTGAGTGCGAAGGCCAAGTTGCGCTGGAAATACGGACGGCTCTGCGACGGCGGTCCACCGTGATAGTCGATAATAGCCGGGTTAGTGCCGTCTTTTTTGGCGCTGGCCGGAATATAAATGAGCGCCGGAATTTCCCAGCCATCCTCGGATTTGTAACGAATTACATCAACCGTGATATCAGAAAAATCAAATCCGAAAGTCGATACCCTTCCGAACTGCTCCAGTTTGGTCTCGCCCAGCCGGAATTTGTAAACCGTCGGCGGAGCCACCGGCGAGGTGAAGCTAAAGACCACGTCGCCGAGGTCATTGCCGGTAATGGCACTGGTGCCAAACTCGCTTATTACGCCGATATCCATTTTTGGAACCGGAACCATATTGCCGTCCAGATCAAAGGCGGTCAATTCCGAGTAGCCGTCTTTGTTCAGAGTTGCCACGCCGATTCCCTGCTTGCCAAAGAAGGCGAACTCCTCGGATTCCATTTTGGGATCGAAAATCAGTTTGAATTTTTTCGGCTTGTCCGGGTCGAGCAGGCAGAATTTCATAAATTCATCGTCTTTTGATTTAGCCGTCGTCAGTGTGATGATCCTGCCGTCCTCGGTGAAGTCGGCGGCCCAGAAGTTGAGCGTATCGGAAAGCTCAGTAACGTCATTGGTGTTGATATCATATAACATCAACTGGGCGCTGGAAAAAGACATGGAACGGACATATATAATTTTGCCGTCTTTGTAATCGGCCGGGTAGAACGAGCCGGGTTCGGTATAGAGCGTATCGACTTTCCCCGCTGAGATCGTATAACGGGCAAAATACATGGTCGTCTTATTGTCGATGTAAAAATAGAAAATATCGGGATTGTTGTCGTCGAACATAATCCCGCCGTAACGCTCGGTTCTGCTCTCCAGAAGCGGCCGGAACTGTCCGGCTCGGGTGAAATGCCAGATATCATGCATCTCATCGCCGAACTTGTTCACCCTGACCAGGAAAAAATCTCCCGACGGATGCACCGTGTAACTGCTGAGCGTGAAACCTTCGTTGGCCCAGTTGTTCGGGGTCAACTGAATCGGCCAGCCCATCGAGCCGTCGGAATAGAACAGGGCAGAGCTTTCGCCGGTCAGGCGCATCATAAAATAATTCCGCCCGGTGTTGTCGATTTGCGGGGAGCCGAGATAGTCAATCCCAAGAAGGAATGATAAATCCCGCACGGTCGGTTCCCAGAATTTCGATGATTCCAGCATATCATTGGTAACAGTATTACAACTGTCGATATAGGCCAGTATTTTAGTCGTGTCGGTTGTCACCCAGGGATTGATTTCATCCAGAAGTTTCTCCACTTTCGGGGCATCCTGCGCCATTAAAGCGGAAAAACCGAATACCAGAAGAACCAGTGACACGGTTAATACTTTGTTTGCCATTTCTCCTCCTGTATATTTTAAATTTAATTTAGCCCGGTAAGTATATGATGAAACCCTGAAAATTGCAAGAGGCCGTGAGAGGCCGTGAGAATTGAATGGTGACACATCCGCCCGCAGGTGCTGAATCTTTTGGTCTGGTGGCACTCCCCTTGGGGCATGTTTCCGTTCAAATTGTGAATGTTTCACGACATAGGTAACAGATTAGACTCATTACATATGTAACAGTCAATGAATTGAACCGTCCCGCACCGCAAGCGGATGTGCCACCAAATCCCGGCTGGATAGTGCAGAATAGTGGCTGTATTTATTAATACCGTCAGAGAGTCTTATAGTCAGACTTTTGGCTTTAGGATTGCCGCAATCCCAACCCGGCCGTCAACCAGCACTTCCAACGGCTTTTCCAGCGCTACATGACGAACAGATTCGGTTTCCTCGGCTATCGGAAGTGATTCCAGCCAGTCCCAATCAAGAGAATTCTGCGGAGGGTCCTGGTTTAGGGTAAGATAGCCGATTTTGAAGGCTATTAATTTTTGGAAGAAATGAGTGCGAAAAGATGGCGCGACGATAAAATCACCGTATCGGGCTTCTATTA
>DAOWOO010000185.1 GCA_030642025.1 Candidatus Zixiibacteriota bacterium
AGCAAATTAATCCTGCCATAAAATCAACCTCCCTGATATCCAATCAATATTTGACCGAAATATAATACGATCCGCTGCATATACCAAATATTCAATAGAATTCTTTCGGAGCCTTGCTACGTGGCAATCAGAAGTGGCATCGGGTCGCCGCACTCGACGTCACCTGTAGCTATTGGGTGACAGGACGTTCGAGTATCAGGTTTCTCTGAAAATATCCCATGAAAGCAACGGTTAATTCCTTCCTGATGTGACCGGAAGCTTGATAAAGACGGCGGCTGGAATATCACCCGGACAAAAAGCCCCCGTATGTCGGGGGCTTTGGGATTTAATTAAGACCATGTTCTCTTAGATATCGAGCGAGTCAACATCGGTATCCGGTCGGGTGATTTCCTGAACCGTCTCGTGTATTTTATCCGGTCGCTTGTCTTTCAGTTTGCCTTTGTGCTTTTTCAACTGAACTTTTACTTTATCAATCGCCTGTTCTATCGAAGCGTACATGTCATTAGTGTTTCCCTTGCCGGCCAGAACGGCGTTATAGACTTTCAGCTTTATCTCCGCACTCTGGCGGTACTTTTCGACATCGAGAATGACTTCGGTCGAGACGATATTATCAAAATACCTGCTCAACCCCTCGACTTCGTGTTCAATGTGTTCCCTGAGTTCCGGAGTCAAATCGAAATGGCGGGCCGTAATCTCGACGTTCATGGTTAACTCCTTTCTATTGGTCAAGTATTGTAACCGGGTGTCCCGGTTTGAAATAATGTTCGGATTTAATAAGTCGGCGTGTTCCCGACTGCTGTCTTAATACCAGGGATTCGGTAGTGGCGCCGTCTTTGCGAAACATGACACCATGTAAAAGATCGCCGTTGGTGACGCCGGTGGCGGCGAACATCAACTCATTTCCGCGGGCCAGTTCATCAATGTTGAAAACTTTATTAATGTCCTCAATTCCCATCTGTTCGGCCCGGACACGTTCTTCCTGGGAACGAGGCACCAGCCGTGCCTGCATGGCGCCGCCGACACATCTTAATGCAGCCGCGGCCAGGACGCCTTCGGGCGCACCCCCGATACCCATAAGAAGATTAACGCCGGTATTGGGCATGGCCGCAGCGATAGCCGATGAAACGTCGCCGTCGGGAATAAGATGGATTCTGGCTCCGGTTTTTCTGACCCGGCTGACCAGATGATCATGACGTTCCCGGTCTAAAATCACAACGGTCAGTTCGGCTATTTTATATCCCAGACATTCGGCCACACGCCCGATATTTTCCTCGACTGTCTGGTTAAGATCAATCGCCTCGGATGCCTCCGGACCGCAGGCGATTTTCTCCATATATGTATCAGGTGCGTGCAGGAGACTTCCTTTGGGACCTATGGCAATAACAGCCAGGGCGTTGGGACGCCCATAGGCGACTGAATTAGTGCATTCGAGAGGGTCCACAGCGATATCAACTTCAGGCGCTTCGGAGTTTCCCACCTGTTCGCCGATAAACAGCATCGGCGCCTCATCGCGTTCCCCCTCACCAATGACTACTATTCCCCTGCAGGAGATGCCGTCGAAACATTCGCGCATGGCGCTTACCGCGGCCTGGTCGGCGGATATGCCGTCGCCGCGACCGACCCAGCCGGCACTGGCTAAAGCCGCCGCTTCGGTTACGCGAACAATTTCAAGGGCAAGATTTCGATCCATCGAGTAATAACCCTCCTATGTTGGATTTTTCGCCCAATCAGTCTATTATCGACAAACAATAATACGAAATATTCGGGCACTCTATTCCACAATACGCTTCCGGAAACGGGCCGGAAGTATTTTCAGTTCCTCCCGATACTTGGTTACCGTCCGCCTGGCCAGTTTGATACCCTCGGCCTGTAACCGCCGGTATATCTCCTGATCGGAAAGAGGTTTGGCCGGATCTTCGGCCTTGATTATTTCTTCAATTCGCCGCTTGACATGCCGTTTGGACATCTCACCGCCGTTCTCATTGGCAATACCCGAATTGAAGAAGTACTTTATTTCATATACTCCCTGCGGTGTTTGGACGTATTTACCATTGGAAACCCGGCTGATGGTGGCGACATTCATTTCAACCTTACGGGCGATATCCTCCATTATGAGCGGTTTCAGGAAAGCGGTTCCTCTTTCAAAGAATTCCTGCTGTTCCTCGACAATTGCGTTCATAACCCTGACCATTGTCGAACGCCTCTGGTTGATTGAATTCAAAAGCCACCGGGCCTGTTCCAGCTTTTCCCGGATATATTTTTTAGTATCCTTGGATGTCTTGTTACCCGCCTTGAGAAGCTGACGATAACCCGGATTTATTCTCAGGCGCGGGGAGTTTTTATCGTTGTGAATAACTACGTACTCATCACCGATTTTTTCCACGGCCAGATCGGGCATAATCGGTAGGGCGGCGCCCTCAAAACGCCCGTGCGCCGGACTTGGCGACAGCGATTTGATTAAATCCATTGCCTGCTGGGCTTTCTCAAACGGTATTCCCATTGCTCGGGATATCTGTAAGATTGATTTCTTGTCCAGGACATTTATATACTGGTCCACAATTCGGTAAGCGACCGTATCTTTGTGTCCCCTTTCCTCAAGTTGAGTTAGGAGCGATTCGCGAAGATCGCGGGATCCGACGCCGGACGGGTCAAATTTCCTGATATGGTCCACCAGTTTCTGGACTTTTTCTACCGGAAGCTTCAATTCGGCAGCCATTTCTTCGACCGAGCAGACCAGGTAACCGCGCGGGGATATATTGCCAATAACATATTCGCCGATAAGATGTTCCTCTTCGGAGAGCTTTAAAAAGGAAAGCTGCTCGGTCAGGTAATCGTACAGTGTTTTTTGAAGTACCGGGGCCTGCTCATAGGCCTCATCCGTTCGGCGTTCGAACGTGCTTTTTACCTGATAATCCAGTTCGTCCGAGAAGTAGCTTTCCCAGTCTATTTTTTCAAATCGGGGGTCGATTTCCTTGTCGGTTTCCTTCAGATCGACCTCAGAGGTGTCTTCTGTTTTTTCAGCCGGTTCGAGAGTGTCCACCTCCTCTAAAAGCGGATTCACCGATAGCTCATGTCGAAGTGTCTGCTCCAACTGCAAAATCGGCATCTGGAGCATCTTCAACGACTGTATCAACTGAGGAGCCAGCGTTTGCTTCAGTCTAAGTTGTAATCCAAGTTTCATAATTATCTCAACGATCTCAGGGTAAAATTACCCCGTCTTTATCCGTTTCAGCCTTTTATTCAGCTATCGGAAAATGAAACCGTCTAATTAATGATACACCTCTCCGGACTATTAGTTTTACCGGACTGTCACCAAAACTGTTCAGAAATTAGCACTAATTAAGCTTGAACTTTTCTCCCAGGTAGATTTTCCTTGCTTCAGGGTCCTCGGCCAGGTATTGAGCCGTGCCCGATTTCAGTATTTTCCCCTCACACATAATATACGCACGATTGCAGATTGATAAAGTCTCCCGGACATTATGATCAGTGATTAAAACGCCCAACCCCTTTCTGGTCAGCCTCGAAATAATTTTTTGAATGTCTTCCACAGCAATTGGGTCGATACCGGCAAACGGCTCATCCAGTAAAATAAACTGCGGTTCGGCCACCAGCGCGCGGGTTATTTCCACTCGACGACACTCGCCGCCGGAAAGGGAAAAGGCTTTTTGCTTTCGTAAGTGGCTGATATCCAGCTCGTTAAGCAAGAACTCCAGCCGCTCGCGGCGTTTTTTTCGGGACATTTTCTGCATCTGCAAAATCGCCATTATGTTCTCTTCGACAGTGAGTTTTCTGAAAACCGATGTTTCCTGAGCCAGGTAGCCGATACCCATCCGGGCCCGCTTGTACATCGGCATAGTGGTAATCTCGTTGTCGCCTATGAAGACTTTACCTCCATTGGGCCGTATAAAGCCGATAATCATATAAAATGTTGTCGTCTTTCCGGCGCCATTGGGACCCAGAAGGCCAACCACTTCACCGGGATATACTTCAATCGACACTCCATTAACAACAGCCCGCTTACGGTATTTTTTTTTGAGGTCGACAGAACTAAGAAGACTAGCCTTCATATAAGTATAATATGCACAACAATGGCGAAAAGACAACCTAAATTTTATATTCTGCATATTATTTGCTTATCTTTTGAGGAATCATTATCTTCGGAACTTGAGTTCTAACCGTGAAGACCATAAAATGAAATACAGGAACCTGTTATGAAAAGAATTATCGCAATACTGATTATTTCAATTCCCCTGCTAATCGCCTGCGGCCAAACCGGCCCCGGTGGAAAACTGTTTGATAAAGGACAGGATCTATTAAGAGCTGGAAAACCTTTTGAGGCTTTAAAAGCCTTTTCTGAATTGGATTCTCTGAAACCTAACTCGGCTTACGGCCGATACGGCC
>DAOWOO010000002.1 GCA_030642025.1 Candidatus Zixiibacteriota bacterium
GACTCGATCAACCTTGGAGTACCCTTTTATGACTGGGCCTGGGGTGGCGGGCAGTTGCCTGAGTTTAATGGCCCGTATTGCTGGGATGTTGTGGATGAAGTCCCACCCGAAATCGGAGTTGATCCCGATCATTTGGATTTTGTCGGCGTTGCCGGGAGCACATCACCATCACCCCAGATCCTGCAGATATCAAATAACGGCGCGGGTAACCTGGAGTGGGCGGCCAGTTGGAGTTCCACCTGGCTGAATATGGCGCCGTCATCGGCCACCACCGGTGCCGTCCCGATCAATACCCAGGTAACGGTCAACTCTTCTGGAATGGGTGTCGGGATATATTATGATACCATTGTCGTTTCTGATCCCGATGCGCTCAATGACCCGGTAAAAGTTCCGATTACGCTGACATTGAACGAACCGCCGCCAACAATCGGGCTTTCCGATGATGAGTTTTTTTATAACGCCATCGCCGATGGAGCCAATCCTGATGATCAGTTTCTGACGATATCCAATATCGGGCAGGGAACGCTCAACTGGACCGCAACAAAATCATCAAGCTGGCTTACGCTGACGCCCGATAATGGTGTCGATGAGGTTGAAGTTACATTATCTGTCGATATAACCGGGATGTCATATGGGGTTTACTACGATACTATTGTCGTTTCCGACCCGATGGCCACCAATGATCCGCAGACGGCGGCGGTCCGCCTGGAAATTGCCTCGGATTTGCCTATTCTTGCCGCCGATCTCCAGCATAATGTGATTGTGGTGGAAATTCCGCCGGGATCGCCACCTAACCGGCAATTCTTGCTATATAACGCCGGGGCCGGCAGTATGACTTTTACGCTGTCAGAAATGTCGCCGCGAATACTCACCATGACACCAATATCGGGTACTATTCCACAGGTAATTGATGTTGAATTTAAAATACTCAATGGAAATCCCCCGGAGGAGTTTTTTGATACGGTCTGGGTGGAATCGCCCGAGGCCGTCAATTCTCCCTATCCGGTTGTGTTTGAATTTCATATTGTATCAGAAGCCGCCGAAATCTTTACCAGCAAGGATTCGATTTATATTGAGTACTACGAATGCTGGCAGGGTTATGACCCTCTGCCGCCATTGCCATCATTCATAGTTTATAACGCCGGAGGGGATATCCTTCAATTTAATTTATCTTTCAGTTCGGATTGGCTGAACCTGAGTCGGCTGCATGGCGGGCATGGAACAACTATAGACTGCGAATTTGCTTATGCGGGAATGCCGCAGGGGATTTTTTATGATACCATTGTTATTACCGCGCCATATGCCATAAATAGTCCTTTCTACCTTCCGGTTATAATGAATATTCTTCCCACGCCGACTACTCCTGAAATATTGCTCTCAAATACATATATGGAAATTACGGCACAGGAGGAAAACATTGGTCGTGATAAGGTTACAAGTGTCTACAACGCCAACCCGGGCTGTATGGAATGGGATTTTTCGGAGGCTCTGTCGTGGATAACATTTGATATAAATGACACTTCCGCCGCCACCGGTGAGGATTTCCCTCAACAGGTTATTTTGCATCCCAATGCATATGGATTAACAATGGGCGAGTATCTGGGAACAGGACAGGTTACATCGCCCGACGCTACAAATTCTCCCGTAACATTGGATCTCCGGCTGCTGGTCTGGCGATTTCATGGTGATATGGATTATGATGGAATCCTGAATCTGACGGATATACTGCTTATGATCGTCTATGTTTTTCACAATGGTGCTCCGCCTCTTCCGGAAATTAGGGTCGGCGACTGTAACTGCGATTATGCGGTAAACCTGGCTGATATTATAATCCTGATAAATTATGTCTATCTGGATGGACCACCGCCATGCGGTAATCCATATAAGTAAGCGGACTTAAATGATAAAATGCCGCTCCATGTGGGGCGGCGTTTTTTTTTGATATTTGGTGAGAGTTAAGAGGATTGAGACGATTGACGATACCCTGATCAAACGGCTAATGTCTTCGACCCGTATGTCTTAAAAAGCGGAATGTCTGAATACTGATGAAAGCTTGCTTGACAGACTTGCCAATGTCCTTAGATTGTAATAGAAGCTGTCGATAACTACATATTACCGGCATTATCGGGTAACCCGTGTTACCGAGTGGCCCTGAAATAAGAGATAAAGGGAAAAACATGAGATTGCTGCACACTGTGACCGCCATTCTGTTTTTTATCCTCACAATTTTTGCCGTTTCCTCAGCGGTAGATGATTTCTCAAAAATAATCGGAGAAGAAAGGGAATTAACCCCTTCCGAGGTGCATTCTATCCTGGGGCAGATTCGGGCTGAGAGACTGGCGCGCCGATGGGCGATAGATAAAGACCTTTCGGATATCATGGCGGCCGGGCAGACTGATTATGATGTTACATTTTACCGTATCGACATTGAGATTGATGTCGATGCCAAACTGATTTACGGGGATGTTCAACTGGTGGCCGAACCGCTGGTGGACGGAATAGATAGTATCCCGGTCGATTTCTATGACAATATGTCTATTGACTCAGTTTACTATTCCGGCGGTCAACTGGGATACCGACGGGGAGGTAATATCGTAACAGTTGCACTGGATAAAGCTTACAACACCGGCGAGTTTTTCTCATTTAATATTGCCTATTATGGCCTTCCAACACAGGGAGGTTTTCAGGCTTTTTCCTTTGATTACCGTCATGTCGGGCCCGATAGTTTCCCCGTAGTATCATCGCTTTCGGAACCGTATATGGCCCGAACTTGGTGGCCGTGCAAGGACCGTCCCGACGACAAGGCCGACTCACTTGATATTTTCATCACCTGTGATACCTCATTCATATGCGCCTCCAACGGAAATCTGATCGACACGACCCGCAACGGTAACGGCACCTGGACATTCAACTATGAGGTCCGTTATCCCATAACGACTTACCTGTTTTCGGTGGCCGTATCTGATTATATGGTGTGGGAAAACTATTACCATTACAGCCCAACTGACTCAATGGAAATTGTTCATCACGTTTACCCTGAAAAATATGATTATTCGCTTACCAAGTACGATATCACTCCCGACGCTGTTTCCGTCCTGTCGGGTCTCTACGGGGAATACCCGTTTATTGATGAGAAATACGGTCATGCCAATTTTGAATTCGGCGGCGGTATGGAGCATCAGACCTGCACGTCGATGTCCGGGACTTGGTTTGGGTTTTACGAACCGGTGGTGGTTCATGAGCTTGGGACATCAGTGGTGGGGCGATATGATTACCTGCGAGAGCTGGCATGATATCTGGCTGAACGAGGGCTTTGCGTCGTACACTGAAGCGCTGTATTATGAGGTGATCGAGGGAACGGTATCATACCATAATTACATGGCCGGGATGGATTACGTCGGCGACAGGACGATTTATGTCTATGATACCACCAGTGTGGGTTCGATCTTCAATATTGTGGTTTATGACAAGGGGGCGTGGCTTTTACACATGTTACGCCACGTGGTCGGTGATGCCACTTTCTTTGATATACTTAACGCTTATTACAACAGCTCCGCCCAGCACGGTCATGCCAACTCGGATTTCTTCAAAGGTGTCTGCGAGACGGTTTCCGGGCAGGATCTTGATTCTTTCTTCGATGAGTGGCTTTATGGAACCTATCGCCCGACCTATGTTTTTGAAAAATTTATAGAACAGGACCCCGCCGACAGCCGGTGGTGGACATATATACGTTTAAGGCAGACACAGGGGACTGATCCTCAGGTGTTCACGATGCCGATTGATTTTGTCTTCTCGTTTGCGTCGGCTGATCCGGAAACGCTGACCCTCTTCAATGATACTCGCGATTCCATATATACTTTTAAAACCGACAATGAACCGACCAATATACTGCTCGATCCGGAAAAGTGGATTCTGAGATATGAAACCAATACAATATGGGGTTACCATTTTATACCGGTGATTCTTTCAGCGGGAACACAGTACGAAGAGTATCTTGACAGCGTATTCGCCAAAGGTGGAAGCGGACAGCACCTCTACTCGATTGAATCCGGTGAACTTCCTGACGGTCTGGAACTGGATTCGGTAACCGGTGTTATTTTAGGAACACCCAACCAGTACGGCGACTTTCCGATTACCATAAAAGCCAGGGACAAAAACAACGCCATTTTAAATGATCAGACCGAGCAGACAATTTCGATCACTGAAGCGCCTTTCCAGGCCGGCGATGTTACTGAAGATGGCAACGTAAACCTGGAAGATATTCTTTTTATAATCAACTATGTTTACGGTGACCATACATCGCCGAATAATGTCAACTTGGCCGATGTCAATCAATCCTGCACGGTCAACCTTGAGGATATTCTTAATCTTATCTCTTTCGTTTATCTTGAGGGGCCGTATCCCTTGATGGGTTGTGTCGTGCCGTAATTGATCGATTTTGAAATATAGTCAATATAATAATGCCGGTTTCTTTTCAGGGAACCGGCGTTTTCCATTCAGCAATCCCATTATTTAATTGACCATATCGTGTTTTAGCGTGATATTGGATTGTCTCACCGCTGTCAGCTCCGTATACTGATCGGGGGTGGCTGAACAAGGAAGGCGCTGCAAATGCAGATGTTGACATATAAGATTGTGACATTCGGTTGCCAGATGAATCTGGCTGATTCGGGCATATTGTCTGCCATACTCGAATCGCGCGGATTCAAAGGGGTCGAATCGGAAAAAGAGGCTGATCTAATCATCCTGAATACCTGCTCGGTCAGGCAGAAGGCCGAGGAGCGCGTGTTCGGGCGCCTGGGCGAACTCAGTGCTCTCAAGCGAGACAATCCCGACAAGAAACTGGCGGTGGTGGGCTGCATGGCCCAGAGGCTGGGACAATCTCTTCTGGATAGGGCTCCTTATGTTGACTTTGTGCTCGGCACCGATCGGCTATTTGACCTGCCTCAATATATCGGGGAGCAGAACGGTGCGCCGCTGATTCATACCGAATTCGGACATGAGAACATTGATATCGACCTGCCGGCGCGGGACTCGAAATGCAGCGCCTTTGTAACGATATCCCGGGGCTGTGACAATTTTTGCACCTATTGCATCGTCCCGTACGTGCGCGGACGTGAGCGCTCTTACCCTGTCTCCGACCTGGTACAACAGGTAAGGAGCCTGGTCGAAGACGGCGTTCTGGAAGTAACTTTTCTCGGCCAGAATGTCAATTCATACCGCGACGGTGAACGTGATTTCTCTGATCTTCTAAGAACAGTTGCGGAGGAAACCGGCATTAAAAGAATTCGTTTCATGACTTCGCATCCGAAGGACCTCTCCGACCGGCTGATTGATACGATCGCAGCCGTGCCGGAAATGATGCCGCATTTGCATCTGCCGCTGCAGTCCGGGTCAGAGCGCATTTTGAAAAAAATGGGCAGGGTTTACACATATTCGCACTACCGCAACCTGGTCAGGCGATTGCGTGAGGCGGTCGGGGAGATATCGTTGACCACCGACCTGATTGTGGGGTTTCCCTCGGAGACCGAGGATGAATTCCGCATGACTCTCGACGCCGTCAGGGAGATCGGGTTTGATTCGGCGTTCATGTTCCGCTATTCGGTTCGCGAGGGCACCGCCGCCGCCCAATATAATGACGATGTTTCCGAAACCGGTAAAATCCGCCGTCTGACGGAACTGATTTCTCTTCAAAAAAATATATCGTTTGAAAAGAACCAATGTGAGATAGGCCGGGAACATTCCGTTCTGGTTGACGGTGTCTCACGCCGGGATGAATCGGTTTTAAAAGGGAAAACCGGCGGTAATAAGACATTGCTTTTTAAGGCGGATAAAAAGTATATTGGCACCATACAACAGGTAAAAGTAACCGCCGCCGATAGTTGGACGCTTCACGGCGAACTGTTGGGTTAGAAAATGCTGAGTCAAGTAATTGCCATAGTATATATCGGGTTGGTCATGGGGCTGGCCGGCTTCCTTACATATCGCCTGAAAATCTTCCAGACGCGTGAAGCCGCTGGCCGCGGCTTCATATACACCGGGCTTAGTTTTGTCCTGTTGTCAGCGGTTATGCATTTTGTTCAAACCTTTTCCGGGTACGCGTCGTGGTTTTTGTCCGGCGTATATCCATATATAGACCTCGCCATCTTTGCCTCGCTGACCATTGGGATAATTCTGTTTATTGTCGGCCTGGTACTCTATTACAGCTATTGGGGCGATCGTGATATTGAGGTCTCCAATCACCTGGAGAAATTGAAACTCCTGGACACTCTTCAGCAGGAAAGCCGTTATCCCTACCCAATGATGGAGCTTCTGGACCGAATCCTTAAGGGTTTACTCAATGGTCTCGATGAAGAAGCCGGGGCGATATTTCTGTTTAATCGGGTCAAGCATACGTTTGTGCTGGCCACCTCGGTCGGTTTGAAAAAGGAGGAGGTCGCTCTTCTGGAATATTACCCGTATGGGCATAATATTATCAGCCAGGCGATTGAGAACGAGATGCCGATGACTACGGCCGATTTCCGAAGCCTGGGCGGCAAGGCGCAATTGGCGGCATCGAATTACCACTCCATACTGGTGGCTCCGCTAAAATCAGGAAGAAACAAGCTGGGCGCGATTCTGTTCTTTTCCCGAGAGGAAAGGCGCTATTCACGGGAGTATATATCCGTTGTTACGCCGATTGCCGAATGGCTGGCTGAGAAAATCGAGGTTTCCCGACTTTCCCGCGAATTGAAACGTAAGGAACGAGAACTGGAAACTCGCCGGGATCTGTGGCAGGATTTCTTCCGCAAGTTGAACCGGGTTCTGGAGAGGACTGATGGAACCCCCACTCCCACGGCTTTTGCCGAGCGATGTATTGGATTGGCCGGTTCCGATGAGGTCTGGCTTCTCGGTCTGGTCAGCGGGAAACTTACCATCTACGGTGGAACCAGGGGGGAGCCCGATTTCTCGGATAATTTCCGGACTGCCCTGATAAACGCAATACACAAGGGGAAAGCCGTAATTCTAAACCAGGAGGGAACCGATGATGACGGAAACAGCTTCATCGCGCGATCTTCGGTGTTTATTCCGGCCGATAATCGCGGCAATGCCATACTGTTTAGAAATGACGGCGGGCCGGTCCGCCTCACCGATGAAGAACTCAAACTGCTGGAAGCGGTCGGGGCGATGGCCGCGATGGTTATCGGAGGAGGTACCGCCCGGACTCTTAGCGATTCCCGAAACAGGGGATTTGAGGCTATAACGAAAATACTTTCGAAATCATTTTCATCCCGGCTAATAGAAGACGATGTCATCTCGTTCATGCCCGAATTGAAAAATATTCTGCCGTCCGATACTATCCAGCTTCTGTATCACCGGCGCAACGGATTTTTTGAGGCTGTCTGGTCAAATATCAATAATGCGGAGTTGTCCGGTATCCGTTTGAATATCGGTGAGGGATCAACCGGGAAAACGGCCGTAATGCGATACCCCGAAGTTTATTATGACACCGTTTCGGTGAGCAAAAATCTCTCTCAATACGATGAGGAAAACAGGGGGATCATATATCGAATATTCGGTGACCGGGAGCGACCGTCATTTCAGGGCGACTATCCCATAACTGCCGATAATCAGGTTGAATACATAATTACCGTTTTCGGGTTTAATGGTACACCGGAAGAAAAATCTGAACGCCACCGACTTTTGGCGGTTCTTATCGGGCTGTTTAATTTAAAGATAGAAATTGTCGGCGCCGAAAAGGTGAAGGGCTCCATTGATCGGGCGGCTTCACGGGCATTGTCGCCACAGATGGTCAATGAATTGAACAATGAACTCTCGGCTGTCTCGGGTTACTGCCAACTGGCGCGCCGGGAAATGAACCTTCCCGGCAATGTAACCGCCTCGCTTGATGCCGCCCTGAAAACCACCGATCGGATTGCCGAAAAAATCCGTTCTCTGACTATTCCCGAGTTGGCGTTGAATAAAAAACCGGGAACCGATATAAATGAAGCGGTCAAGGCTTTCCTGGCGAGTAACAGTATTTCCGGTAATCTGTATATGATTGGCGGCCGGCCACTTGAAGTCAATCTTCTGTTGAATGATGTGTCTCCTGTCAGTATTGACCGCGACGGCCTTATCAATTTTGTAAATGTCGCCTGCCGGTCTTTTACCGAAGGGGTCGGCGAAGATGAAATTGTAACAATCACCACCTATTCCGGGGACGGGAATCTGTATATCGATATATCATGTCATCGGAAAAATTTCCCACCGGTTGAACGGGTATCCGGTTTTGGGCGATATCAACCCCCCGAAAAGGCCGACGAGTCTATCGGTGCGACCGGCATCCTGAGGTTTCTGGCGGCTCATAACGGTCGGTTTGCTTATGACCGCCATTCGAAGATACCGTCGTATTACTCGTTTTGTTTTCCTCTATCCGGCGTTGACACCGATATTGCGGATACGGGAAAGACCGATGCTAGCAAATCCCTGACTATCCTGGCCATTGACGATCAGGCGGTCATTCTTGATCTTCTGACCGCCATGTGCCAGTCAATGGGCAATAAAATTCTATCTACGCGCAAGGCCGTGGAAGGACTCCGATTGTTTGATTTGCATAATCCGGATATCGTTATAGTAGATTTGGCCCTGCCGGAGATTTCAGGGCTGGAGCTTTCGGCTCAGATTCACGCGAAATCGCCGGATACGCCAATAATCATGATAACCGGCTGGGGTGTTCGGGTTGAGGAATCCCGATTGAATAAGGCCGGGGTGGATTTTCTTCTTCACAAACCCTTCAGATTGGAACAACTCTCAGATATTATCTCACGGGCACAGGATTCTCTTATTCGCGGTTAGTTATTGGTTTAGGTTTTGTCGTATTTGCCGATGCAGAGAACATGCCATCGACAATCATGAAAACGCCAGCCAAGGCCGATGATATTAAGGCTCAAATTGTCAAAAACAGCGACCTTCTGGCCATGCCGGGGGCGGTCAGTGAAATCCTCGATTCTATAAGCAGGGATGATATCAGCATTGAATCGCTTTCCAAAACAATCAGTCAGGATCCGGCCTTGACCGGGCGGCTTTTAAGGATAACCAATTCACCATATTACGGTCTCAGTCACCGCGTTAATAGTATTCAGCATGCAGTAATGGTAATGGGAATGACCACTGTTAAATGCCTGACGCTTTCAGCGGCGCTGTTTTCACCAAAGATACTGCCTGGAGATTTTGGAATCGGCATGCGGGCGCTCTATGGCAATTTCCTTGCGGTCGCGACCACCTGCCGTAAGCTGGCGGTGGCCTGTAAATACGAAGCGCCCGAGGATGCTTTTACCTGCGGGCTGCTTTTGCATATCGGATTGCTTTATTTTCTTGAGCATTATCCGGAAAAGTATGGGGAAATTATCAAAACTGCTCGTAGAATGGGTTCGGTAGTTGACGCCGAGAAAATGGTCCTGGGTATTTCACATTGTGAAGTGGGCTATCTAATGGTCCAAAAATGGGGATTGCCGGAGAATATCGCCCTGGCTATCCGCAATCATGATTCCACGGGCAACAAGTCCGGGCGGACTCTCGATGATATTACGCGGCTGGCGATTGTCCTGAACCATGACGTGGTGCTGGAATCCAGCCAGCAAATCGAGGAAAAGATATCAAGAATCAGTGCCGTTTCCGGAAGGCTGGGAATATCAGAAGAAGACCTTGTTGAGATTAGTTCCACAATTCTGAAAGATACGATTGAGTTTGCCGAGCTGATCGAAGTCGAGGTTGAGGACTACGAGGCCATATTGACTCGCGCCAACAAGGAGATTTTCAGCACCTACCTGTCGCTTCATCGGCTCTTCAAGGAACGCCAGGAACTTACCCGGCGTATCTTAAATGAAGAACGGGCCAAGGGCATTCTGGAGGCCAAACAGATTGCCACTTCCACACTGGCTCATTACATTAATAATGCGTCGATGGAG
This sequence comes from Candidatus Zixiibacteriota bacterium, assembly GCA_030642025.1. GTDB lineage: Bacteria > Zixibacteria > MSB-5A5 > GN15 > PGXB01 > DAOWOO01. The sequence goes on from DAOWOO010000002.1 coordinate 9,948, forward strand.
ATTTCCGGCCATTCTCAGATTCTACGCATGGCACTCGATAGCAAAACTCCCGAGGAAATTTGCGCCACTCTTCCTAAGGAACTGGATGTTATCGACAAAGCTATCCAGAAAACGGTGGCTGTCATGGAGGAAATATCCGAGTTGAATATACTCGATGAAATGGAATTCTTTGAGAAATCAAAAATACTCAACATCGACGATAAAATAAAAGAACGAATTGCCAACCTGGGCAATGCCCTCAGGTAATCCGCCTTTTTTCGATATTCACGCCAATAAAAAACCTTGTATCAACTGTAATCTGTACATATTCTCCCGTATATATGAATCGTACCAATACTAAGGGAGGATTTATGAGATTCCTTGCCGGCAAAGCCGATATACAAAATATTAATGATTCAAGTCTTGTGCTTTTCTGTGTCGAGGGGAACCCCGGCCGCAATCGCGTGCTCAAAGAGATTGACCGGAATTTGGGCGGCACCATCAGGGCGGTTTACGATTCCAATGAGTTTGCCGGACAACTCAATCAGACTGTAGTTATTCATACCTCGGGGCGGGCGGCGTTCGGAAGATTGATTCTGGCCGGATTGGGGCCGAAAAAGGCACTGAAGCCGGACTGTTACCGCCAGGCGGCCGGAACGATGGCGCGTCTTGGGGCAGTAAGGAGATCATCTTCACTGGGAATATATTTCGGTGAAAACGAAAGCGCCGAATACGCAAAAGCGATCGTGGAGGGATTCATACTGGGACGTTATTGTCTGGATGACTATAAATCGGAAAAGAAGCATGATGATATTACCGATACCGTAACTTTTTACAGCCCGAATAAAGCCCATGTTGTACGTCTGGAAAAGGGTATAAAATCGGGCGAGATTATCGGCGGCGGCGCCTCACTTACCCGCACTCTTTCGGCTATGCCCGGCAATGATCTGACCCCCCGGAAATTCGTATCAAGAGCGCAGAAACTGGCCCAAAAGTACAATTTTCAATGTAAGGCTCTTGATGAAAAACATATCCGCGCTGAACGGATGAACGCCTATCTCGGGGTTGCCCGGGGTTCAGCCGAACCGCCGCGTTTTTTAATTCTTGAATACCGCGGTGGAAGAGCCAAGGCCAAACCGATCGTGCTGATTGGCAAAGGCATCACCTTCGATTCGGGCGGTATCTCACTGAAACCGGGCCTTGATATGCAGGAGATGAAATCCGATATGACCGGAGGGGCGATTGTCCTGGCGGCAATTATGACGGCGACGCGCCTTGGTCTTAAACAGAATATCATCGGACTGGTTCCCCTGGCTGAAAATCTACCATCGGGAAATGCACTCAAGCCGGGAGATATTATCACCTCGCGCAAAGGGAAAACGATTGAGATTATCAACACCGATGCTGAGGGACGATTGATTCTTATCGATGCGCTTGACTATGCCAACGAATTCAATCCTCAGGCAGTTATTGATATATGCACTTTAACCGGCGGCGCTATGTACATTCTCGGGTACTGGGGGGCGCTTCTGATGGGCAACAATGACAGGCTGAAAGATCTTATTCGTTCGGCCTCCGAGGCCAGCGCCGAGAATGTCTGGGAACTTCCGATATGGGACGGTCAGCGCAAGTGGATAAAATCGGATATTGCCGATTTGAAAAACTCGGGCGGCAAACCGGCGACGTCGATAACGGCGGCCGCTTTTCTGGAAGCCTGTATAGGTGATTGGCCGTGGGCGCATATTGATATCGCCTCGGTTGATATCGAAAAATACGGACAGCCGTACGTTCCCAAAGGGCATACCGGTTTCGGTTTCAGACTTATCATGGAACTTCTTTCAAACTGGAAAAAGGCATAAAAAAACCCGCCGGAATGGCGGGCTTTCGTATTCGTGTCGTTTTAAACTTATTTGTTTTTTGACCAGGCCGGAGCACTGTTAAGACCCGGACCGACAATCTGCTTGAGACTATTGCCGGTTATGTCAATAATCCAAATCGCTCCGTCGGATGTGGCAAAGGTCAGCCATTTTGAATCCGGAGACCATGACAACGGGTAAGTCTGCAGGTTCAATCCGACAGTCGGCTTGTAAATCAGATAAGTTTCCGACATATCCGGATTCGTGATAAAGATCGCCTGATCGGATATATCCTTGGTTAAATAGGCAATCCAGTTTCCATCCGGAGACCAGGCCGGTGCGTATCCTCTGGGGATCGCCTTGATTTTTTGACGTTTCTCATCATCGGACATGCCTTCGGTATCGATAGGAGAGATATAAACGCCTACCGGGTTGAATTTCTTGACCAGTACATAGGCATAATAGCTATTGGGACCGTAAGTCGGCATCAGTTCGAAGGCTTCACTCCCTTCGGGATAATCACCGTGGGTTGAAATCCTGACGCCAAGGCTGTCAATCTGGGTTGTCCGATAATCCGGGCCGGGTGAATCGACGATGTTGGAATTTATGTCCCTGGTTGTGATGATTCGACTTCCGTCAGCCGACCATTCCGGGAAGCGGCTTCCCATGTCGAAAGTTATTCTTCTCCAGAAACTGTTATTGGTCGAAGCTGAGTCGAGATACCCAATAAAAACATCATAGAGTTTGCGGAATCCGCCCATATTGTCAGGGCTCTGGTAATTAAGCTGGCCCTTGCGCACAAAGGCAACTCTTTTGCCATCGGGAGCCCACGACAGTTTTCCGTCGGCATTGCCGGCGGAAACAAGTTGCTGCTGGTTGCGGCCGTCCCAATCCATGACCCACAGGTTTTTATCACGGATAAATGCTATTTTGCCGAGAGGGACGCCGATTTTGCCGGCCTTTTCACCCGGGAGCCTGGTCTGTTTGACCGATTGAGCCCACGGCGCTGCCGTGATCAGGAGGATTAATGCCAATACAAATGATAGGATTTTTTTCAAAGCGCTTTCCCGTTTTCCAATAGGTTAATTATCAACTGGGGCAAAGATATACAAAATCCTTGCCCTGTCAACGGCGAATTACCACTGGAAATACCTTTTAAGTTCAATCTTTCCGCGCGGCCCGGAAAAGTCAAGAGCCAGTTCCTTGCCGTTATCCGGATAGGTCATATCCAGCTCACCACCTGCATTATTGTACGAATCAAAGTTATTAAAGTTCAGGAAAAAGTAGCTGGCATCGGCTGAAACCACAAGACCTATCAGGCCGGTCGGGTATTCAAGGCCGCCGTGAATCCAGAATCCCGGTGCGGTCGCCTTCAGAGGCTCGGAATCGTCATCGCCATCTTCCCACAGTTTCCAGCGGGCTATATATAATCCACCGCCGCCGCCGACTTTGACCGCCAGTCCGGGGAGATTTCCCGACTGATCGGGGGCATTTAACAGGAAGTAGTCAAAACCGGTATTGAAGCCTAAAACGCTGACATCTGATTTGGCGGTATATTCGTCGCTGAAATTGAATGTCCCGATAGTCATATTCATGTCAACATCGACATTGTCGCCCATAGTCATCCAGTAATCGAAACCGACTTTGAAGAGCGCACTTTTGGCAATCATCATTCCGAAATTTAGACCGAGTTCCTTTGAACGCCAGATTCCTACATCGGGGTCGACGGTACCGCCAATAGTGGTAATATCAGTGCTGGCCGAGAAATTGAATGTTTTGTACCCGATATCATCTTTAAGTTTACCGTATTTGAAATATCCGGAAATAAAGCCCACTTTGCTTTTATGCTTTTTTTCGACCTTTTGCAGATATTTGGCGACGATTTCTTCTTCAGTCTGGGCAAAGGTCGGGGCAACGGCTGTCAGCAGGAAAATAACTGCCACCAGGGGTAAAATCCTCTTGAACATAGATCCTCCTGAATTGTTAGGATATTTTCTTCTTATTATCGTTATTATCGGAAAGTACCCGGTAATTCTTAATGAAATTGCTATTTCGTGGGAATCGGGCCGATTATGAACGTTTCTGGGAAAATTAATCAGAAAAGGCGGAAGGTGTTACCCATTCCGCCCTTGATTATAAGTCCTGCCCGCGACATAAAAAGCCGCGCCGCCGGCTATTGTTTGGCGAATTCGCTGTAGTCTATCGAGGCCATCTGTTTGTAAAAATAGTACCGTCTCTTGGCGTTTTCCTGGGCAATAGCCATAAGTTTCTCAGACCGTTCCGGCATGCTGGCTTTCAGAGTGCGAAAACGAACCTCATTATAGGCATAGTCGGTATAGCTGATTGACGGCTCTTTACTGTCGAGCTGGAGCGGATTCTTGCCCTCTTTTGCCAGGTCCGGATTATATCGGTATAGAATCCAGTGACCGGAATTGACTGCTCGTTTCTGATCATCAAGGCCGTGAGTCATGTCAATACCGTGAGCAATGCAGTGGGAGTAAGCAATAATAATCGACGGGCCGTCGTATTTTTCGGCCTCGACAAATGCCTTAACGCACTGGTTGTGGCTTCCGCCCATGGCCACCTGGGCAACATAGATATTACCGTAGGACATCAGAAGCAGACCCAGGTCCTTTTTTGGCATAGGCTTGCCGGCCGCGGCAAATTTAGCCACCGCGCCCATCGGCGAGGCCTTTGACATCTGGCCGCCGGTATTGGAATAAACCTCGGTGTCGAGAACGAGGATATTGACATTCCGTCCCGACGCCAGAACATGATCGAGTCCGCCAAAACCGATATCATAGGCCCAACCGTCACCGCCGACACCCCAGACCGATTTTTTCACCATGAAGTCAGCAACATCCAGAAGCTTTTGCGCTTCGGGAGATTTCATGCCGAGCAGTTTCTCTTTTATCTTTTTAATCTGCTCGCGTTGCTGCTCGATACCCAACTGGGTTGATTGATCCGCGTTGGCGATTTTATCGAAGTCTTCCGGCAGGAGTTTCTGCAGCAACTCCAATGCGTAGACTTTCAGCTTGTCAACCGCCAGGCGCATACCGAAGGCAAACTCGGCGCAGTCTTCAAACAGCGAGTTTGACCAGGCCGGGCCAAGCCCATCAGTTCTCTGGCAATATGGCGTGGTCGGCAGGTTGCCGCCATAAATCGATGAACAACCGGTGGCGTTGCCCATGAGAGCCCGATCACCAAATAACTGAGTGAGAAGTTTGACATATGGCGTTTCACCGCAACCGGCGCAGGCGCCGGAGAACTCAAACAGTGGCTTGACCAGTTGGGAACCCTTGGTTGTCTCGATGTTAAACAGCGACTGATCTGTTTCAGGAATCGACAAGAAGAATTTGAAGTTGTCGGCCTCCGCTTTTCTGAGCGGAATCTGGGGCATCATATAGATGGCGCGCTTGCCGGTTTTGTTGCCCTCATCATCCTTGATATCGACCGGACAGGCCTGCACACAAATTTCACAGCCGGTGCAGTCTTCCGGAGCTGTCTGCAGAGTATATTTCATCCCTTTGAAAGCCTTGGTTTTGGCCTCGGCAGACTTGAATGTTTCCGGTGCGCCTTTCAGGTCTTTCTCCTCATAGATTTTCATCCTGATGGCTGCGTGAGGACAGACAATCGAACAGATGCCGCACTGAATACAGCTTTCTTCATCCCAGACCGGAATATCGGTCGCGATATTGCGTTTTTCATACTGCGTGGTTCCGGTCGGGAAAGTACCGTCATCAGGCATGGCCGAAACAGGCAGATCGTCGCCCCTGCCGGCAATAATGGTCGCTGTAACATTCTGAACGAATTCTGGTGCATCTACCGGCACCACCGGCGGCATATTGAATGTACTGGTTACCTCACCGGGGTAATTTACCTCATGCAGATTGTCGGTGGCTCCGTCAACGGCGCTGAAGTTCATGTTGACGACCTTTTCACCCTTGTGACCATAGGTTTTGACAATGGCGTCTTTGATCGCCTTGATAGCTTCGTCTTTGGGGAGTATGCCTCCTATAACAAAAAATGCCGTCTGCATAATCATATTTATACGTGCGCCCAGCCCCAGTTCCTTGGCCAACTTGATTCCGTCGATAACAAAGAATTTGAGCTTTTTATCGATAATATATTTCTGGACTTCACGCGGCATTTTATCCCAAACTTCATCGGGTCCGTACGGACTATTCAGCAGGAAAATGCCGCCCTCGATTATGTTGGAGAGCATGTCGTACTTTTCAAGAAAGGAGAAATTATGACAGGCGACAAAGTTGGCCTGGCCGATAAGATAAGGACGCCGAATCTCGTGTTTGCCGAAGCGGACATGGGATACCGTTATGGCCCCGGCTTTCTTGGAGTCGTAAACAAAATAGCCCTGGGCGTTGTTGTCGGTGTTCTCGCCGATAATCTTGATCGAGTTCTTGTTGGCCCCGACGGTACCATCGGCGCCAAGGCCGTAGAACAGACCCCGGAAAGTATCCTCACCCTCGATATCAAACGAGTAATCGACCTCAAGACTGGTATGGGTGACATCATCGTTGATACCGACCGTGAAATGATTTTTCGGTTTGTCGCCATTAAGATTATCCAGGACGGCTTTGGCCATGGCCGGGTTAAACTCCTTGGAGCTTAGTCCGTAACGGCCGCCGACGATAAGCGGGAAACTGTCGAAGGGAGCGGTGCCGTTTTCCATCCCCTCGCTGATCGCTGTTTGAATATCAAGATACAACGGCTCACCCACGGCGCCCGGTTCCTTGGTTCGGTCAAGCACCGCAATCTTTCTTACTGTCCTGGGTATGGCCTTAAGGAGTGCATCCACGGAGAACGGACGGTACAGCCGGACTTTAATAAGGGCGACTTTTTCACCCTTTTCCAGCAAGTACTCCACCGTCTCGTGCATCGTCTCGGCGCCGGAGCCCATCATAATAACGATCCGCTCGGCATCGGGGGCGCCGATGTAATCGAACAGGTGGTACTGCCGACCGACTATCTTGGCAAAACGATCCATGACATTCTGGACGATTTCAGGAGTCTTAAGATAGTATTTGTTTACTGTTTCACGCGCCTGGAAAAAGACATCCGGGTTTTGCGATGAGCCTTTAAGGGTCGGATGATCCGGGCTGAGACTGCGGCGGCGGTGCTCACTGATGGTGTCATCGTCAATCATTTCGCGCATTTCGTCGTGGGAAACCTGAGCGACTTTCTGGAGTTCATGCGAGGTTCTGAAACCATCGAAGAAATGAACAAAGGGAACCCTGCTTTCCAACGAGGCGGCATGGGTTATCAAACCGAGATCCATAACTTCCTGCACCGAACCGGAGGCCAACAGACCGAAACCGGTTGAGCGCGCGGCCATAACATCGGAATGATCGCCGAAGATAGACAGAGCATGGGTGGCTACTGTTCGGGCTGAAACATGGAAGACCGAAGAGGTCAACTCACCGGCAATCTTGAACATATTCGGGAGCATCAGAAGAAGTCCCTGCGAGGCGGTAAAAGTGGTAGTCAGCGAACCGGTCGTAGC
>DAOWOO010000131.1 GCA_030642025.1 Candidatus Zixiibacteriota bacterium
GCACCGATTGAACCTGACCGACTTCGATGATTATTTCAATTTTGTCTCTAATCCGAAAAATCCCGGTGAAGTTCAGGAGCTTGTGGATGCCGTGTCAACCAACGTGACAAATTTCTACCGTGAATCGGATCATTTTGATTTCATGAGGAAAATTATTAAGGACTGGCTGGCGTCAGGAAAGAAACATCTCCGTTTCTGGTCGGCGGCCTGTTCCACCGGTGAAGAACCGTATACCATGGCCATAGAAATTCTGGAGGCGGCTGGCGGCTGTACGGCTAACGCCAGGATACTGGCCACGGATATAAACTCGACCGTTTTGGAAAAATGTTATCTGGGTGAATATGAAGAGGCCCGCGTACAGCCGGTACCCAACATGCTTTTAGGCAAGTATTTCACCCGCCGCGAAATTGATGGCGAGCGGATTTATTTCGCCGGCAAACAGATTAAGGATATGATTTTGTGTCGGCAGATGAATCTGGCGGCGCCGCCGTTTCCCATAAAGACTTCACTCGATATTATTTTCTGCAGGAATGTCATGATTTATTTCGACAGATATGTTAGAACAAATCTGGTGAAAGAATTTCACCGACTGTTGAAACCCGGGGGTTATCTCTTCGTGGGTCATGCCGAAAGTATTACCGGGCTGACTCAGGGGTTTAAATGTCTTCAACCATCAGTATATATGAAGAAGTAGATAATGCCGACAGCTATAGTAGGAATATCAGAAATATATGTTACCAAAAACTCGGAGGAAGACATAATAACTTATTCACTGGGATCGTGTATCGGAATGACTGTGTATGATCCCGAAGTGAGGGTTGGGGGTATGATTCATTATATGCTGCCCCTGTCGAAAATATCTCAGGAAAAGGCTAAAGTAAAACCGGGTATGTTTGCCGATACGGGAATTCCCATTCTTTTGAGGAAGGTCCTGGTGGCCGGAGCCGCCAAAGATCGGTTAATTGTCAAAGTCGCCGGAGGGTCGCAATTAATGGATCAGAATAAAACATTCAATATTGGCGAGCGAAATTACCTGGTTTTGCGAAAGCTACTCTGGAAAAATCGGATTCTAATTAAAAATGAGGATGTCGGAGGATCCGAGTCTCGAACCATGCGTCTTGAAATGGAAACCGGTCGAGTGACGATAAAATCGGGCAAAGGGGTGATGGAATTATGAACGTGAAAAATCAAATAATCGACAGGCTGTCATCGTTCCCGACCATACCGGTTATTGTCAATCGTCTCCTCCGTGTCCTCAACAACCAGGAGACGGCCACTGCCGAGATTTGCAAGATTATCAAGTATGATCCGGCGCTTACGGCTAATGTCCTGAAGGCGGCCAATTCGGCATTCCTCGGCTTTTCCAAGCCGGTTGAATCTCTTGATGAAGCGTCGTTTAGGCTGGGAACGAAGTGGATTTATCAAATTGCGGTTTCTTCGCTTATTTATTCCAATATAAAAAGGCCGGCGCCCGGTTATGAACAAACCGCCGATGATATCTGGCGGCATTCTATTGCGGTGGCTTTGGGCGCGGAAACCCTTTCACGAGGTCAGTATTCCAAGGAGGCGGCCACGGTCTTTACCGCCGGGTTGCTTCATGATATAGGGAAAATCGCTCTGGAGGAATTTGTGGGAGAGGCGTTTGATGAAATCCAGCATCATGTCGATAATAATAGTATGACATTCGAGGAATCGGAAATAGAGGTTCTGGGGGTGGATCATGCTGAAATCGGGGCAATGATTGCCGACCGCTGGCATTTCCCTCCGGCTATTGTCGAGAGTATTCGCTGGCATCATAACCCGGATGCCGCCCCGGAAAAATTACCGGCGATCGACATGGTTCATATCGCCGATGCTTTATGTTTGATGGAGGGAATCGGAATTGGTCGGGATGGCCTGCATTATCGCCCCAGTGAGGAGGCGATAAAGCGGCTGAATATGGACGGCTCCACTCTTGAAATGGTGATTAGCGAGGTGTTAACCTCTTTGGAGGAAATTGACGCCATGCTGGACATGGCGGAGTCGGCACATGCCAGTGCCAAGGAGGTGAGATAGAATGGCCTACAACATACTTGTAGTTGACGATTCAAGAACGATACGCTCGATTATCAAGAAAACGCTGACCCTGACCAAGCTGGATCTGGGCCAGGTCTTCGAGGCTGAAAACGGCCGACAGGCGCTTGATATTCTCAAGGATAACTGGATCGACGTCGTTCTTTCGGATCTGAATATGCCAGAGATGAGCGGCATGGAACTGGTCGACGCTATGGCCGCCGATGGTTTGCTTAAGGATATCCCGGTTGTGGTTATCTCCACGGACGGAAGTGTAACAAGAATCAACGAATTAAAGGAGAAGGGTATCCGAGAATATATCAGGAAACCTTTCACTCCTGAATCAATAAGCGAAATAATTGAAAGAGTATTGGGGGTGGTGGAAAATGAAGCAGAACTTCAAAGAAAACTTGAATAAGGTCGTTTGTGACATCCTGGAACGGACCGCCTTTTTGTTTCCCGAGCCGGCCGATCTTTCCAACGGTATCACCTTTGATAATTACGAACTGGTGATGGCGACCCTGTCATATAGGGGCGACAAAGAGGGAGATGTGACGCTGATCGTTCCGAAGGAACTGTGCATGGAACTGGCCTCGAATCTTCTGGGTGAGGATATCGACGAGGATGATCCCGGTGAAAAGCCGTATGATGCCGTAAAGGAAATTCTCAACATTATTGCCGGACAGCTTTTAATTGAAATTTACGGCGAAAAAGCGCTGTTTACGTTAACTTCACCGAAGGTCAGGGATCTTGATAAGGAAACGTTTTTCTCCATTATTGAAAACCAGGATTATGCACTGGCGGTGGCCGATGATTATCCCATCATTACCATTATGAAGACCAGGGAAGAGGTAGATGAGCACCAAAGTTCTTGTAGTTGATGATTCTGCCGTCGTCCGAAAAATATTTACAGGCGAATTATCACGGGATCCGCAAATTGAAGTAGTCGGGACAGCGCCGGATCCGTTTATCGCCCGCGACAAGATAATGTCGCTGAAGCCGGATGTACTTACCCTTGACGTGGAAATGCCGCGCATGGACGGGATTACCTTTCTGCGAAAACTGATGAAACACTATCCGCTTCCGGTAATAATAGTTTCCTCGCTGACTCAGCATGGCAGTGACCTGGCCATGGAAGCTCTCGATGCGGGGGCGGTGGAAGTGATGGCCAAGCCGGGTGAATCGTATTCAGTCGGCGATATGTCGGTCGAGCTTATCGAAAAAGTCAAGGCGGCTGCTCTGGCCCGTCCGGTCAAGATGACGGATTCGCCGGGTAAGTCCCAAAAGCGCCCAAGTCTGTCCCTTACCAAGACTACCAATAAGGTAGTCGCCATCGGCTCATCCACTGGCGGAACGGTGGCTCTTCAGCAGCTTCTGTCAACTTTGCCGGGCAATACCGCCGGGATGGTAATAGTCCAGCATATGCCGGAAAACTTCACCCGCTCCTTTGCCGAACGGCTCAACCAGTTGTGCGAGATGGAGGTCAGCGAAGCCAGGGACCGCGACACAGTTGTTCCGGGTAAAGTCCTTATTGCGCCCGGAAACAGCCATATGATGCTTAGCCGTTCCGGCGCCAATTATTATGTTAATGTCAGGACCGGCCCACTGGTAAACAGGCACCGTCCATCAGTGGAGGTCCTGTTCAAATCGGTGGCGAGGTATGCCGGCGCCAATGCTGTTGGAGTTATGCTGACCGGTATGGGCGGCGACGGCGCCCAGGCGATGCTGGAGATGAAAAAAGCCGGTTCTTTCAATATAGCCCAGGATGAGGCCAGTTGCGTGGTCTTCGGCATGCCCAAAGAAGCCATCAAGACCGGTGGAGTGGATAGGGTCAGTCCGCTCTCACAAATTCCCCAGGATATTCTAAGTCATCTTTAATACGGCATAAAGCTCTTGCCGACTGACAGCCATATAGCTATCCTGAATCATCAATGCGACATTTATCGTTTACGAACATTATAGTCGGTCAGTTGTGTGCTACGGCGTCAATCCCGATGACCGGGAATAAGGGTCTGATTAACTGTATCTGTTGAAATCAAAACAAACGGGACAACCGTGCGGCTGTCCCGTTTGTTGCAATTTACTTATGAATCAATTTGATGGTGATACGTAAATATCGGTAATCATATCAAGAATATCGCCTAAATCGATCTCACCGTCATGGTTGAAGTCCCCAACCTCGACAAACGGCCGGGGCGGCTGACCATTCATGTAAATATACTCGATCAGGTAGAAAACATCGCTGACATTGAGCAGGCCGTCATTGTTGACATCGCCGGAAATATGACCCCGGGCATCGAAAAGTCCCGAAGCGGAAAACACAACGGCGTCATTAAAGGTCCCGGTGACTGAGTATGACTGTTCGCTCCAGTCCCACCAGTCGGCGTAGCTTCCAATAAAGGCGGATGTCGATACGGTCAACTCCAGAACCTCGCCGGTAAAATTCGGGTGTGTGGGAATAACGGCCGTCGAAACAGGCGCAAGTGTACCGTTAATCAGTATAGATGCCGGGTTAACATCACCGGCAACATAACCGCCGGTAAAATCACCGACATAAATGAGAACCGAGGTAAAATCAACAGCCTGGGCATATATGGTAAAAAGAGTATCCGGTTCAATAACGGTCAGGGCGGTGATATTGCCGCCTAAGGGAATTTTCAGAACTTCAATAAAATCAACCTTAATATCCCGTTCATCGTATTCGGAAAGATCGAAGAATCCGATTTTAACTTTAACAATCGGCATTGTCCCGGGATGTTCATAAGCACCAACTTTCAAATCGTCGCCGACCCAAACCGACCACTGAGTACCCTCGCGGCACAGCTTGAGAACTTCGTTTATGGTGGGATATTCGGAATCGCACTTGAGGTTTTGGCCATAAACAAGAGCGCCTTCAATTTTGGCGGTTATCCCGCCGTAGCCCGATTCCGGACTTTTGTCGTTCCATGACAGAAGGGCCACGATATTGTCGGCATCATCAAGCAATTGTACGACCATGCCACCCGCCCGATCGGCCGGGTCTAATAAAGCAATAGGTTTGAAAGAGAGACAGAAATCATCATCAGGAGCTAGGGGGGCGGAAAGATTCTGACCAATATATTCCCACATATTTGACGGCGGGGTTTTTGCCC
>DAOWOO010000242.1 GCA_030642025.1 Candidatus Zixiibacteriota bacterium
ATGGTGCGCGATCTGGTTGACCTTTCGGTAAACATGGTCAAGCTGGAAAAATCTTTGCAGGTGGAAGCCAAAGCCCGGGAGAATGTCAACGAAAGGCTGCTGGATCTATTATTGCCGCCCGTGCCGACGAAAAGAGGCAAAATCGCCGAACCTCCCGAGGAGCCGAAACCGGAACTGATCGCAAGTACCCGGTTCAAACTGATGAAAAAACTTCAGGACGGCAAACTGGAAAAGCGGATTGTTGAACTTGATACGGCGCAGGATCGTTACCCTGTGGTGGAAATATTTTCCCCAATGGGAATGGAGGAACTGGGTATCAATTTCCAGGAGATGTTTTCCGGGCTGATTCCCAAGAAGACCAAACGGCGGAAGGCGACTATCACCGAGGCGCGCAAGATTCTCTATTCCGAGGAGTTAGGCCGGTTGGTAAATATGGATGATGTTATAGAAGGTGCTCTGGAAAAGGCGCAGGAATCGGGAATAATATTTATCGATGAGATCGATAAAATCTCCGGTGAGCGTTCGAAAATGGGACCTGATGTTTCCCGTGAAGGGGTTCAGCGCGATATCCTGCCGATCGTCGAGGGGTCAAATGTTTCCACCAAGTACGGCCTGGTTAAGACCGATCATATACTGTTTATTTCGGCGGGGGCTTTTCATTCATCGAAACCATCGGATTTAATCCCGGAACTTCAAGGTCGATTTCCAATCCGTGTCGAGTTGGAATCCTTGAATGCCGCCGATTTTGTAAGGATTCTTTCCGAACCGGAAAATGCGCTGGTAAAGCAATATACAGCCTTGTTGGCCACGGAGGATATCAATCTTCAGTTTGAAAAGAGCGCTTTGAAACGCATTGCGGAAGTGGCTGAGGAGGTCAACACCAATACTGAAAATATCGGTGCTCGCAGACTTCACACGATCATGACGACTCTGCTTGAAGATATCATGTTCGAGGTACCGGGTAAAAAGAAGGCGGTTAAAATCACATCGAAAATGGTCAACAGCAGGCTTTCGGAAATAATCGAAAACGAGGATTTAAGCCGGTATATTTTATAAGGGCCTTTTTGGTTTATTAAGTAATCAGCAGGTGCGCTCTTGACGTGCCCGCTCTCTTTTTATATGTATCGCATACTTGAAATTTTTACAATAGGAGTATGATACATGGCTTCAGGAACATTTGTCACCGCCGTTAACTGCATGGACGGACGGGTGCAGATTCCGGTTATTGATTATCTCAAGAAAAAATATGGCGTCGACTATGTCGATATGGTGACCGAGCCGGGTCCGATAAAATTCGTCGCCGAGAACACCGACACGGCTGTGGTGGAATCCATCATGTCAAGAGTCGGTATCTCGGTTAATAAACACGGCTCAAAAACGGTTGCCTTTATCGGTCATGACGACTGCGCCGGGAACCCGGTCGATCGTCAAACTCAGGAACAGCAGGTTCGTGATTGTATCAGCCGGGCGAAAAGCTGGGGGTTCGACATTGAATTAATCGGTCTGTATGTCAATAAAAATTGGGAAGTCGAACCGGTCGAGTAAGCCCTATCAGGCCCGGTAAATTTTGACATTCCCGAATGTCGTTCCGGCCGTAATATATACTTTGGAGGCGGCGCTGTCGAATCCGTCGGTTTGGGTGGTCAAATTGTTTGATATTCCCGAGGCCGATTTGCCGAGTATGTGTAAGTCACCGAATGTGGCCGAGCCGTAGGCGAAGACCTCCATCTCTTTCGGAACGACTACCGTGATATCCCCGAAAATGGCGGAAAAATCTGCTTTATTGTCGCCGCCTTGAAGCTTGCCGCCGGAAAGATTTATTGAAATATTTCCGAATGTCGTTGAAAAATTCATGCCATTGATATCGCAATTGGCGGCTTCCTGATGAATATCACCGAAAATTTTGCTGGCTCGGTTTATCATCGTGTAAGGCTGTCCGGAATTATCCGATGTCGGCGGAATGTAGGATGATGAACGTCTGGCCGAACGGAAAATAAGAAAAAGGCCGACGACGATAATCAGGATCGGCCAGAAATTCCTGAAAACCCAATGGAATGGATGGTCAAAAATATCAAGATTGGCCAGAAGGAAAATAGCCCCTAAAAAAATTAATACCGCGCCTATCCAGAAATTACTTCTGTGCATAATAAATCCTCCGATTGCTTAGAGATACGTGTTATTTTCATTCAGGTTTCATCTCGCCATTATCACCAAGATTTATTGCCGGAATTTTCTTCGAGGAGTCGGAAAACGGACACCGGCTAATCCGCTTGACATACCGTCGGCCAAAAGGTTATATACGGCGATTTTTTAAAAGTAATATGAAAGGAGATACAATGGCAAGGTCATTTACCGAAATAACCGATTTAACCACCAGTGAAGTTCTCGAGGTTTTCGAGCTGTGCCGGAAGATGAAAACCGGTGAAATTGCGCCTGAACCGCTGGCGGGCAAATCAGTCGCCTGCATTTTTACCAAGGCGTCGCTGAGAACCAGGATTTCATTTGAGGTCGGCATCAATCAGCTTGGCGGTAACTCGTTGTATATCACCGATAAAGAAATAAAAATCGGTGTCCGTGAATCTGTTCACGATGTTGCCAAAGTGCTCTCGCGGTTTGTCGGGCTTATCATGATCCGCACTTTTGCCCATAGCAATGTCACTGGACTGGCCGAATATGCGACTGTTCCGATTGTAAACGGTTTGACCGATCTGGTTCATCCCTGCCAGATTATGGGCGATTATTTCACTATTCTGGAACATAAGAAAAAAGATAAATACTCAATCGCCTATCTTGGTGACGGCAATAACATTGCCAATAGCTGGCTTAATCTGGCCTCCCTTATCCCGATTGACCTGCGCATCGGAACCAATGAATCGACTCCGCCGGATAAGGGTATTCTTGAGAAGGCCCGGCAAAATAGTGAGAGTTCAGTCCTGTTGACCGGCGACCCTAAAGAAGCGGTTAAGGATGCCGATGTTATCTATACAGATGTATGGGCCTCGATGGGCCAGAAGGATAAGCAAAAAGAGAAAGAGAATTTATTAAGTAAATTTCAGGTAAACTCGGCATTGCTGGCTGGTGCCGGCCCGGATTGTCTGGTAATGCACTGCCTGCCGGCTGAAAGAGGACGGGAAATCACCGATGAGGTTATTGACGGACCCAACTCGGTTGTCTTCGATCAGGCTGAAAACAGGCTGCATATTCAGAAGGCCATAATGGCCTTTCTGCTCGACCGGTAGGACAAATCTCAGGTTCGGCCCCGGACGACGATGTCACGAAAGGAGACGCAACATGCGCGCAAAAGTCATGATTCCGGGGCTGGGTCTGCTGGCTTTGTTTGCCGTTATGCTTTTAGTGTTCGGCTGTTCAAGCGACTCTTCGCCGACTTCAACAAAAGTTGGCGGATCAGAGACTGACCATGATTATCTGCTTGTTCAGGGGCAGGTCAATGTCTTTCTCGACTCGGCTATCCAGTTTTTCTCGACCGGATTCGATAACTATAATTTATTGCCCAGCGATGATGATGATGTTCAGGCTCATTATTCACCGGGCGATCCCAGCGCCACCACAGGCTATGGTTACTATCCGGCCACCGGGTGGTACGAGTTCTATATGTCGCGCGACAACGGTGTGTTCACCGATCATATGACCGACTCGCTTCAGTTCAAAGTGAACAATGAAGTCACCGCCGATCCGGCCGCAGCCGACTATATGCACTATATCCATTACTGGGATTATGTCAGCAAGCTGAC
>DAOWOO010000089.1 GCA_030642025.1 Candidatus Zixiibacteriota bacterium
ATAATCTGGATGGTATTGCATTGGATATCGATGGGATTGAACTGTAGGATGTAATTACTATGTTTAATTGCACCTGAGTAAAGCTGGAACCCACCCTCGATTCGTCCCAAGACGAATCATCGGATGGGCCACCCAGACCCTATTCCGATATCTAATATGGCAATTTCTACTATACTATCCGTTAGTACATAATCATAAGCTGTCTCGAAGTCAGTGTATTCCGGATGAAGATAATACTGATCCTCTTCATAATAATAATCATCTGGCGCACCAAATAGTGATATTGGATAAAATATATCCACACTTGACTCAATTGCAAATCCATTTTCTATCAGATTATTTGCCAGAAATAGACATTGTATGGCTTTAATATCAGGAGAATCAAAAATACAAACATTTGGTTGTTTAATCGAGTGATAAATGATATTAAGAGCATTGGCTGAAATAACAGAATCAATAGTATTATCAAATATCTCATTATTGAAAATGACACCAAGTCGTCTGTATATGAAATATCGGACACTATCTGTCGTAACAAATGATGGATAAGCGTCCACTATACCGGTTATATTAAATAGATTGTCTATTAATATTTGAATTTCCACCAATTTACTACTCTTTAGTCGGTAAATATCATTCCTTAACATGAAAGGTTGTTCTGTAATATCCAGACTTTGAACATTTGCATATAGATCGGACCACCCATTAAAATCGTCCGGATTTATTTCAACAATAATGTATTGATCATCTATAATCATATTAATCTGCTCACCATGCACATATCGATAGTAATCAGTATCCGCATGTAGATAATTTGTACTTGGTATTATTAATAAAAGAAGTATGATATAATAAATATAGTGCATAACATGGCTCCTGTCATCAATCTGATCTATCTACCGGGTTAATACGTAATCGACGTACATCAGCCGGATATATTTTTATGTATTGAATTACTCTTTTGTCTGCAATTTGGATACCAATAACAGATTCGGGACCGAAGATACCATTTAGTATATACATCTGGTTCCCATCCGGTGTGAACAATACTTGACCCGGATGAAAAGGCAATTCAGTAATGATGTTATCATATTCAATAAAAGACTGAACTGTATTTGAGTTAATATAGTAAATGTCGATGAGATTTACTTCAGCGGTAGCACCGGACTTATAGCAGAACACTCTATTCATATCTGGATGCAATTCAATTGCTCCATACAGTCTCGAATGCAATTGTTGTATTTTACCAAGATTTTGAGTGTCATAGACAAGAATAACAGAGGATGTCCGAGGGTCATCCATAAAGGCCGTTAGAATTATAAGACGATTATTAATATAATCAACCTGAGCCATAGTCGGTCTGACAGGCAGACCATCAAGTTTTAATTGAATGACACTTTTTGTTACAGATGCGGGATTACTGAAATCAAGTGTATATAAAGAATCAATATCCTCCCGATAAAAGAAGGCGCTACTGTCCGAGGTTAAGAATCCTCCCCCAAGCGTGGGCGTGGAATCCACAAAGACAAGCAATAGATCGGGAAAAGAAAAGATCGCAAAGAGTTCATTATTACTTAAGGCAAGGAATCTGTCCTGTGGATCAAGATACAGCTTCCCGCCACCCCAGTTTTCCAGGCGGCTTACCAGTGTATTCGACGGATAGTCCTTTACCCAGGTCAATTTATCCGGGCCGTAACCATAGGTGAATACTACCTTCGAGCCGTCATTGGAGCACAGGAGATTTTTATACGGCCACCCGTCATTCCTGATTGAATCGATTAATTCCCCGGTACGAGTGCTGATTATATACACTTCATGATGTTCAATACTGGCTTCTCCTCCCGGTCCGTAAAGCATATGATATTCCGGGATATGTTCTTCCGGTGGATTGCAGACGCATTCCTCATCGCAGGATAAAAACAAAATGGGTATAAACAGCACTACACCGATAATTACCACAAACAGAGTAATTCTTTTCATATTTAACCTCCTTTTTAGGCTACGAGCGCCCGATATATCTGATACTGTAATAACGTGAAAGCTGTCAGTTTTGCCAAAAGAAAAATTAAGATAGTTAGGAAGAAAATAAGCTAAACCGGATTGCCAGTCCACCGAGTCCAAAACTTGCCGGATAATAAACCCGCCCGGGCTTTTTTTCTCCCGGTATTTATATATTGACATTATATCCAATAAATTGTTTAATTGTAAGATTAACACCGGTTTGAGGCCGCATTGGGAAACAGCGTAATGAGTTTGCTGAATCAAAATGTACTCGTCCTGAACCAGAACTATGAACCGTTTTCAGTCTGTTCGGCAAGGCGGGCGTTTATCCTTATATTTCTGGGCAAGGCGGAGATGATCGAAAAATACGACGGGGTCAAAATACGCTCGGTAACGCTGTCGTTTCCGCTTCCGTCGGTTGTCCGGCTGGGACGGTATATCCATGTGCCGCACAAGAAAATCCTTCTGACCCGTAGAAATATCCTCATCCGCGACCAGCATACCTGCTGTTATTGCGGCTCGAAACGCGGCCCGATGACGGTCGATCATATTATCCCCAAAAACATGGGCGGCGACGATGTCTGGGAAAACCTGGTCTGCGCCTGCGAAAAATGCAACAACAAGAAGGGCGATCGCACCCCGTCCAGAGCCGGGATGAAACTTCTTAAAAAACCGACCCGCCCCAATCATATCACCTACATCCAGCATTTTATCGGGGTCGCCGATCAACGCTGGAAACCATATCTCTTTATGGAGTAATTATACAAGTGAAGGAAACAATTTTATCCGGCATGCAGCCGTCGGGCGAACTGCATATTGGCAATCTCGAATGTGCGCTTAGAAACTGGGCCCGGCTTCAGGACGATTACAATATGTACTGCTGCATTGTCGACTGGCATACCCTGACGGCCGACTATAAAGAAACCGGCGTTTTAAAAGAGCGGGTTTACCAGATGGCTGTCGATTATATGTCCGCCGGGCTGGATCCGGAAAAATGCGCCATTTTCGTGCAGTCCGATGTCAAAGAGCATGCCGAACTTCACCTGATATTTTCCATGCTGATAACTGTCCCGACTCTGACCCGTCTGCCCACTTTTGTGGAGAAACAGGAACAGAAAGGGCTCGACAGTTACGGCTTTCTGGGCTACCCGGTTCTTCAGGCGGCCGATATATGTATCTACAATGCCCACAAGGTTCCGGTCGGAAAAGACCAGGAAAAACATATCTGGCTGGCCGCTGATATCGCCAAAAGGTTTAATAATACCTACGGGGAAACCTTTATCGAACCGAAGGTGCTCCTGACTCCGATTCCGCTGATTCCGGGGACCGATAATCGCAAGATGTCGAAATCTTACAATAACCATCTCCCGATTGCCGCCACCGAAGAGGACACAACAGCGCGGCTGAAAAAGATGTATACCGATCCGGAGAAACTTCGCAAGAACGATCCCGGCCACCCGGAAAAATGCCCTGTTTTCCAGTTGCACCGGATTTACACCCCGGGCGCCGAGAATGATATCGCCCCGCCGTGCCGCACCGGGGAGCTGGGATGTGTCGAGTGTAAGCAGAAACTGGCTGCAAATATGAATAATTCTCTCAGACCGATACGTGAAAAAAGGGTTGAACTTGAAAAACAACCTGATTATATCTGGGATGTATTAAAGGACGGCGGCAACCGGGCGAGAAAGACGGCGCAGGAAGTCATGGAAAAAGTCCGCACCGCCATGAAGATGAAGTACTGGAAATGACAAACGGAACAGGTTTTATCAAGGAAAATTATTCGGTCGATCTGGAGGTCTTTCATGGGCCGCTCGATCTGCTTTTATACCTCATCAAGAAGGATGAGATAGACATTTACGATATTCCGATTGCTCGGATCACCGAGCAGTACATGAATTATATCGAAATGATGAAGATACTCAATCTTGAGCTGGCCGGTGAGTATATACTGGTGGCCGCCACGCTTATCCGAATCAAGGCTAAACTGCTTCTACCGCAAGAGAGTGTTGACGGCGAAGAGTTTGATCCGCGTCAGGAACTGGTAGCGGCGCTTCTGGAATACAAGAAATTCAAAGAAGCCGGCGATATCCTTCGGGAAAAGAGACTTCTTGAAGAACGGGTTTTTGTCCCGCCGCCGGCGGACGGTGAATTCAACCGGGCTAAAATAGTGGTCCGGGATAATACCACATTATATGATATGCTGGAGGCTTTCAAAGATGTCCTGGAACGGATCGGAAAGGATCAGTTCTATGAAATAGAACCGGAGGATATGACCGTTGAAGATCGGATTCTTCGGGTTCTGGAGGTTCTGAATAATCGTGAATCGGTTACCTTCCAGGAGCTCTTTGCAGATATTCCGCGCAAAATAGTTGCGATTTTGACGTTTATTGCAATCCTGGAGTTAACCCGGATTCATCGTATTACCATTCGTCAATCCTTGCCGTTTTCGGAGCTTCGCGTTTATCGCGGCGATCAGTACGACAGCTCGCAACCGGCAGTTGAGTTCATAAAACAAATGCATTTGAAGCAATGACAGGATAGGTCATGAATTTAAACGGAAATCACCTGCCGACCATTGAGGCATTGATATTGTCATCGCCGGAACCGCTTCCGGCGGGAAAAATCGCCGATCTGATAGAAAATTTGACAGTCAGCGATGTCACCCGGGTTGTAGACCGGCTAAATGAATCATATGTCAACAGCCAATCCTCTTTCCGCATCCGTGAGATCGCCGGCGGTTACCAGGTTTACATCACCCGCGAGTATGCCCCGCTTGTCGAGGAGCTTTATGTCAGGCGGCGAAGTACCCGTCTGTCGCGGGCCGCTCTGGAGACCCTGGCCATTATTGCTTACCGTCAGCCGGTTACCAAGACGGATATCGAGATGATACGCGGGGTATCTTCCGATTCGGCCATTCATACCTTAATGGAGAAAAAACTACTGACCCTGGCCGGACGGGCTCAGACAGTCGGGCGGCCGCTTCTGTATAAAACGACCGATGGATTTTTGAAATATTTCAATTTGAATTCACTCGAAGATCTGCCGAGGATGGAGGAAATCGAGGAGCTTTTGACGGGAAAGGAACCGGACACACAGCCGTCGCTTCCACTGGGGCCCTTTGTCGGCACCGTTCCGATCGAGATTAACCTGGGCAATCGCGCGAACCTGAAATTATCCGAAACCGCTGATATTCCTTCCCCGGCGAAAGCGGACACTCCCCATAATGAGACGCCTATTCCGGCAATCGAAACAGATGAGGAAGGTGATACTTCGACAACGGCAGTTGTCGGCGAGGAAGAAAATCGGCAGGATATGTAAAAGCACATGCCTGAGTCTCGGCGGCAGGGATTATCATATTGATAAGGATTAATAAGTATCTTTCACAATGCGGTGTAACTTCGCGGCGGGGGGCCGATCAGTTGATTGCGAAGGGTAAGGTGACGGTCAACGACACTACCATCGAAGGTCCCGGGCTTATCATAGATGAAGAAAAAGATACTATCAAGGTAAACGGCACGATTGTCACCCTGGTAAAGGAAAAATACTATATTCTGTTGAACAAACCGGCCAATGTCCTGACCACCCTGCATGATCCGTTCCGGCGCAAAACAGTGATGCATTTTACACGCAAAGTTCCTTCACGAGTTTACCCGGTCGGCCGGCTGGATTACGATACCGATGGAGCGCTGGTTCTGACCAATGACGGTGATCTGGCCTATCGTCTGGCTCACCCCAAGTACGGGATAAAAAAGAGATATCATGCTATTGTAAAAGGTATGTTTACGAAAGAAGCGGCACAGAAAATCGCCGACGGCATAAAGCTGACCGACGGGCATATTGGCCGGGCCGAAGCAAAGCTTTTAATGTCAACCGGACATACCTCCCGGGTGGAGCTGACTCTCACCGAGGGCCATAAACGCGAAGTGAAACAACTATTGAAATCGGTCGGGTATCCCTTGAAAACTCTCCGGCGGGTCGAATATGCCGGGCTTCGGCTGGCGGGCCTGAGGGCGGGCCGCTGGCGTTATATCAATCATCGCGAAATAAGACATCTGATGGATCTGGAGGGGTTATAGGAACTAACAAAAAAAGCAATCATGTACTAATTATAATGTAACAAAACGCATCACAACGAGAGAAGCCGAATGTTGGATGAACGACTTG
>DAOWOO010000232.1 GCA_030642025.1 Candidatus Zixiibacteriota bacterium
CCTGGTTCCACACAAACATGGAAAAAAGCTCGTCTAACTCAGCCACAGTAACACCCGCGGCATAACCTTTCACGAGTTCGCGGGTTGCCTGACGAAATCTACCGCCGCCCACACCGTTAGCCAGCGAGAGAAGCAGTTTAACCTTCATTTCAAATACGGAGTTTTCTCCCCAGATGAGGTCCCAGAAGTTTACAATAATACCAGCAAGAGAATCGTCGATTTTCTTGAAATTTACCATTGCAGTCGGTTTCAGTGGAATATCGCCTTCTCCTGACATACTGGCTTGTTTCTCTTTTACCCTGTAGAAATATGCCCTGTACTCATTATCAGATACTTTTTCCGTAACACGTTCAAAACCAAGATCAGCCATTGTCGAGTAAAGAGGTATGGGCTCAAAGCTCTGAATGACACATATTCCTTCCCCGACAGATGTAATACTCCCCTTCTCGAGAAGCATCGGGAGGAAATTGCTTGTCAACTTCCGAACATCAATTACTTCAAACGAATCTTTTTTACTTAACCATTCTTTTGTCACGAAACCAACTCCCTTCTATTAAATCAGTGGGTTGTAATTGTACGTCTTCAAACAATCTGGACACGAGCAATTAGAATTTAAGACATAGTTTGTGCTTTGGCAATTTCTTTTTGATAATTTCGTTTTCTCTGTTTCATAGTTTTTTCTTTAATTCGATTCCTTTCATCCAATATTCTTATTGCCCTGCCAGTGTAGACATCGGCAGGAGTTACATTTTTCAAAGATTCATGATATCGTTGATAATTGTAATATTCCACAAAGGCCTCAATTTCAGCTTTCAAATCATCCGGTGAATAATAATTGTCCAAAAGCAGGATGTTTTTCATTGATCGATGGTATCGCTCGATCTTACCCTGAGTCATCGGATGATATGGTCGACCACGAGTGTGGGTAAGTCCATTGTCAGCCAGGTAGCTCTTCAACTCACCAGAGATATAGCAAGGGCCATTATCTGACAGTAGTCTTGGGCGATGGCGAACATAGGCATGATCTACGCCTGATTCAGCGATGGCCATGTCGATTGTCTCTTTCACATCTATGGCTGACATGCCGCTGCAGAGTTTCCACGACAGAATGTACCGAGAATAATCATCCAACACTGTTGACAGATAGTACCAACCCCAGTGAATCACCTTCAGATAAGTGAAGTCAGTTTGCCACATTTGATTGATACGAGTTGTCGGTTGATCAAACTTGTCTTTGGCGCTTAACACCGTGTAGTTGGGACTGGTAATCAGATCATTGGCTTTCAGGATACGATAGACGCTTGATTCGGAGATGTAATACCCCTGCGTATCAGTTAGATACCAGGCCAGTTGACGAGGCGATTTGTCCAGATGCTCCAGAGCCGTTTTGACCACCTTCTGTTTCACATCAGGTGGAATCGCATTCCAGAACTGTCGGCGATGCGGCGGTCTGGAGGCCAGAGCATCATAACCGCCATCCTGATAACGGATTCAGAATCACGGTTCTGCCTGGCATTCATATAAATCTCCTTTTCTAATGCCTAAGTTACAAAACCACGTCTTAACTGCAAGTCTCCCGTGTCCACTTTACGCTGAAACGACACATAGTTTCCATCATACTGCAAAGGCGCTCGATCCTGTCTAAATCTGCCATCTCGCCATCGCCGTTGATTATCTTGGCGAGAAGCTCGTGAAGTTGAAACAGTCCTTCTCGGCAAGGTACGCACTTACCACAGCTTTCACCCATGAGGAACCGAATGAAATAATCGGCAATGTCAACCATACAAGTGCGGTCATCCATAACGATCATGCCACCCGAGCCCATCATTGCCCCGGCGTTTGAATCATTTCGGAAAATGCTTTTGAGAATCAGTCTGGAAAATCATATCAGCAAATCCGGGGAAGCTGCTCACCGCTTAACATCTCAATATAGCGTTCGGCTCCAATAAAGCTTTTCATGGTAACCAAGCCGGATTCGGCATCCGCCACAGAGCCTATTACAACCGGCGATGGCGATGATGTATCGGACTGTAAAATATCAATTGCGGCTTTAATGTCTTTTTCCCGGATAAATGCGATAAATCGTCCTTCATTGGCCACATATAAAGGATCATAACCCAATATCTCACATGCCCCGCGGATATCCTCCCGTACCGGAATACTGCTTTCATTGATATGCAGATGTTTCCCCGATGCTTCCGCTATTTCAACCAGGGCGGTTGCCAACCCGCCGCGGGTCAAGTCTCGCAGGCAGTGAACTTCTATTCCCTCATTGATAAGTTTTAATACAGGTCCGGCCAGCGGAGCGCAGTCGCTTTTTATTTCCGATTCAAAGGCAAGTCCTTCCCTCTCTGCCATCACAGCGATTCCATGTCTGCCGATATCGCCGTTAAGTATAATTACATCATCCTGTTTTATACTTGTCGGGCATATATCATAATCATGCTCCAGTGTACCAATTCCGGCGGTATTAATAAAAACGCCATGACCTTTGCCGCGATCGACAACCTTGGTATCCCCGGTTATAATCCTCACACCGGCTTCCTCGGCCGCATTGTTCATGGATAGGGCAATGCGCCGGAGTTCTTCTATTGCAAATCCCTCTTCGATAATAAAAGCGGCGCTAAGATAAACCGGTTTTGCCCCGCACATGGCCAGATCATTTACCGTGCCGTAAACAGCCAGAGACCCGATATCGCCGCCGGGGAAAAAGAGCGGATCGACAACAAAGGAATCAGTGGTCATTACGATTCGTTCATGTTTAAGATTTATTACTGCGCCGTCATGTTTTTGGCTTAATTCGGGGCTTTTATATGAATCAATAAATATTTCATCAATCAATCGGTGCATCAATGTTCCGCCGCCGCCGTGGGCAAGGAGTATGTTTTCTTGTTTGAAGCCGATTGAGTGGTTGTTGGGCTCCGCCGAATTACCTGTTTTCATATCGCATTATTCTCCAAATGTTTTCAATACATCCGGGCCGTGTCTTCTATAACGATAATAGGCGGCACAGGCTCCTTCCGAGGAAACCATCGTTGCCCCCAGGGGATGCTCGGGAGTACAATCGCGCCCGAAAGCAGGGCAATCAAACGGTTTTTTCTTACCCTGAAGAATCAATCCGCTTATGCAATCGGTTGATTCTTCAGCACCGGAGCCTGACAAACCATAACGGTTCTCAGCGTCGAACTCCATATATGATTCGTTTAAAGCCAGCCCGCTGTTCGGTATTTCGCCCAGGCCGCGCCACTTTCGATTAACGACGTCAAATGTTTCACTTATTAAATCCTGAGCGGCCCTGTTTCCCTCCGGCTTTACGGCGCGGGAGTACTGGTTGGTCACTTCTGAACGTCCGCCTTCCAGTTGAGAAACAACCATGTGAATACCCTGAAGAATATCCAGCGGTTCAAAACCGGTTACCACAATCGGCACGTTATATATTTTTGAAATCTCTTCATACTCTTTATATCCCATCACCGTGCAGACATGACCCGCCGCCAGAAAGCCCTGCACCATGCAACCGGGAGACGCCAGAATCGTCTCAATGGCCGGAGGTACCAGCACCATAGCGGTCAGCATTGAATAATTGGATAGTCTTAGAAGTTTCGCCTGACGAATCGTCAACGCATTTGCCGGAGCGGTTGTTTCAAATCCGATGGCAAAAAAGACAATCTCTTTATCCGGATTCTGCTCGGCGATTTTCAAAGAATCTATCGGGGAATAAACGACCCGAACATCGCCGCCCCCAGCCTTAACTGACAGCAAATCTTTTGATGTCCCGGGGACACGTAGCATATCGCCGAAAGAACAGAATATTACATTTTCCCGCAATGCAATCTCAACCGCTTTATCAATCAACTCAACCGGCGTTACGCAAACAGGAC
>DAOWOO010000024.1 GCA_030642025.1 Candidatus Zixiibacteriota bacterium
TTATTTTCCAGAGCAGACTGCGTTTCCTACCTTCAATAACAAGTGTCTTTATTTCTTTCTCATCTTCAGAGGTAAAAACCTCATAGCGTAGAGTTCTTGGAGATTCCAGAAGAGCTTCTTTGATATCATCAAGTCTGTTTGATCTGATATTTTCAAGTTCAATATAAGCCTTGCCGATATCCGCCTCCGAACGAGCGTCACTGCCGGTCACCTGCGAAATATCCGGCGCCGTCTGAAGATAGCGGTCGGTTTCAACCGCTTCTTCGGGTGATGATCCGAACGCAAAGGCCTCGATCAAATCAACCCCGGACATTATCCGCATCATTTCCTCACCGTCATACAGTTTATCCGTAAAACGATTATGCAATAACCCGACTCTTTCCCTGAATGGATGCGGTACCATCACCAGCCCGGACTGCTCATGAATTTCCTCGATAACATCAAAAATATCCCGCGAGACAATTTCATCGGTCAGGAACAATCCGATCAGATGCGTTCCGCGCGAGGTGGCAATCTCCATTCCCGGAATGACCATAACATTTTCCGATATTTCGGCGGCAATGGAACAGGCTGACATGGTGTCAAGATCGGTCACGGCAATAACATCAAGATTATTCATCCCGGCCGATTTAATTAGATTCTCAACTGTCAGGGTACAGTCGAAAGAGTGGTTGGTATGTGTATGCAGATCAAGTCTCATTTTATCCAGGCGTAATCTGTCCTTTCGTTGAAACTGTATTGCAAGGCCGATGCCGTCCGGCCGCCTATTTCACACAATGCCCAACACGCTAACCCACAATGAGTTACGCGAAGGCAAGCAGTGATTGCCTGCCTGTTTTTCAATCATGGAAGAGGTCGATAAGAACATTTTTCCATGTTTCCATGAACAATCTTCCAACACAATGAAAAACCGCCCGGATGTAAGGAACTTACATTGGGCGGTTCTTCTTATGGAAGGTGAGAATGGGTCTTTATATCTTACAGCTTATCTATTATCAAGGCCGACGTCACCACCCCGCCGATAATTGACATAGTGGCGGTGAACACTTTCAGCCAGTCCCGTTTCCTCTTGATTTCGGTTGGGATATATATCACATCACCTATTTCGACTTTTCGCCCCAGTACCGAACCGCCCGACACCACATGTCCATCGGCCCTGATTAGCTTGGTGCCGGATTTATCAGCCTGGCTGGTGAAACCTCCTGCCCGGTTGATATAGTATTTCACCTTTCGCTCGACTTCATATTTTATAGTGCCATTAGCTGAGAGAGCTCCCATGACCGAGATCCCGGTCGGTACGGCAGGAACATAAATATGGTCATCTCTTTTCAACAAGATATTTCCATCACTGCCGCCGCTGTTGATAATTCTTTCCACGTCCACGATAAGGCGGCTCATATTCTGCGGATTCAAATTAAAAACCTGAAGCTTTTGAATGGTCCCCGTGGAATCTTCCCAGAGCGGTTCGGAATTGGAGATAATTTCGGGAAGGTTCTGACGAACCAGGTTATCACCGATAGAACGGCGCTGGAAAACTAACCCCCGGGGAAAAGCCCGCTGAGTATATCCGCCGGCTCGCATAATTAAATCATACAGGCTTTCGTTTCGTGATAAAAGGGCATACCGGCCGGGGAAACGAACCTCACCCTCAATTGTCACCAGTCGATGCAGAAACCAATCGGGAATTTCGCGAATAAACAGCCGATCATCCTCCTGCAGTTTTGTCTGTCGCATTTCACTGTCCGTCAGGTCTATTATCTGTGACTGAACATTACCAAGACAGTCCGTTCTGGCCAGCTCCACATGTGTCATATATGCATTTCTTTTAAGATTACCGGCCAGAAAAACCAGGTCATAAGCTGTCATATTATCATAATACTGATAACGCCCCGGCTTTTTTACTTCACCGTCGATATAAACATATTTTTTCCATTCAATTTCGTTAATGCTATACACATGCAATGAATCCAGATCTTGAAGCGGCATATCAAACTCACCCAGCAGAACTTCCTGAAGATCAATCGGGACAATTTCAACGCGAAGATCGGAGTACCGCCGAAACAGGTTGGCGCGGTCAAAGTACACATTGTCCGGAAGCAGTTCACCCATATCGAGTAAAGCTCTCAGGGTGGTGGAATCGGTCCGTTCAAACTGCCCCGGGTGTTTAACCATACCGGCGACTGAAACGATATTGCGCTTCATTTCATATATTGAGAAAACCTTCAGCTTATCGCCGTCAGCCAGCCCGATATCATCGATTTCGTCAGGCGCGGACATGTTCAGATTCAGGTCAATGACTATCCGTTCATCGTCGGGAGAAATACGGTCGAGCATGACCCGGTCAAGGTAAGCCTCGGCGGTTGGCCCGCCGGCCAGTTCCAAAAGCTGGCTGATAGTTTCACCGGAGGCCAGTTCATATATCGCCGGGCGTTTGACCTGGCCGTCAATCTCCACTCGCGACCCGCTGATAGGAACAAAGATGGCATCGCCTGATTTCAGCCGGACATCGCTTTTGGTATCGCCCTTCAGTAAAAACTCGTAAAGATCGACACTCTTCTCAATATTATTATTACGAATTAACTTGATATGGCGCATGGAGCCGCGCATATTCGGCCCCCCGGCCAGATACAACGCGTTAAAAAGAGTGGTTAGAGAACTGACCGTGTAGGCTCCCGGCTTTTTCACCTCGCCGGTAAGATATATACGAATGGAACGTATTTTACCAAGTGACACAGAGACCTTGAAATCGGTATAAACGCGCGACAGCCGGGTCTTGATATCTGAGGAGAAATTTGAAATCGTCTGTCCCCAAGCAGTCGTCTCACCGATTTTGGGAATAAATACCTTGCCCTGGCGGTCAATGGTAAGGTTATACTCCTTTTCAACTTTGCCCCATAGATATATAATAATATTGTCTCCCGGCCCGAGAACATAATCGGCGGCATCAGCCACCTCGGACGGTTGGGTCATCTCCGACGGAGCCATAAAAAGATCATAGCCAAACGGCGTTAACCCTTTCTCCTCTGTAGCAGGATTAAGCTTTTCTGGTGTAGTCGATACGGTATCATAGTTGGAAACACCGGAAGTTTCAGACTGACGAGTTTCTGCCGGCGCATTCTCACCTGTTTTGCCGAATATTTCAGGGCTGATATATTTATTACCGTCAGGGACAGCCCTTTTATACTGATTGCCGCTATTCAAGTATTGCCTGATCAATTCATCCTGCGCGGTGGGATTACAAAAGGCCGGTCGAAACCAGCTTACAGCCACCAGGAGCAGAATAAAAACCAGAAGTAATGCTTTTCTGTTCATTTCACCTTCCTCGTTTACAATTATTCCCATTTCTCATCTGAAGGTGATATCAAAGCCGATGCCGAACCGGGAGAATCATGTAATATGAACAACCACACACGGTTGCATGAACACTGGCAGACATAAAAGCGTTTCGGTGGGAAAATCACGCCTGAATTGGATGGAAATGTTTTCTGATTGTTATAGATTTACAGATATATGCCGTTTGCATTTTTTAAGAAATGGGTAGCTGAACATTTAAGGAATCGCTTTCAAAATAACCGGCTTTTTGTTATAATTACACAATGGATAGTCAGCCGATTTATTTATCAAGGGAAGGCCTGCTCAAAATGGAGCAGGAGCTAAAACGCCTTAAGACTAAAGAGCGTCCGAAAATCGTGGCTGAGATAAAAAGAGCCATGGAACTGGGCGACCTCTCGGAAAATGCCGAATATCATGCCGCCAAGGAGACTCAAACTCATATTGAGCGGAAAATCGCGGAACTGGAAGATAAACTGAGCCGGGTTCATCCTGTTGATACCGATAAAATCCCATCGGATAAGGCATACCTTTTTGCCAAGGTAATGG
Organism: Candidatus Zixiibacteriota bacterium; assembly: GCA_030642025.1. GTDB lineage: Bacteria > Zixibacteria > MSB-5A5 > GN15 > PGXB01 > DAOWOO01. The sequence continues at coordinate 3,880 of DAOWOO010000024.1, forward strand.
TCAAGGATCTCGATCGCAATATAGATTTAGAATATCAACTGGTGCCGCCTGATGAGATTGATATCGACGAAGATAAAATATCGATAAAATCACCGGTCGGGGCGGCTCTCCTGGGAAAAAGCGTCGGCGATAAAATGGAGATTAAAATCCCGGCGGGGATTCTAAATTACGAGATTGTAAAAATTTCCCGCGATTAGTAAAAACCCCGCTTGACAAAACCGAGGTTTTGTCTTTCAAGAGCGATATTTATGCTCTTTTACTCGTCATAGGTCTCCATGTCCAGTACATCTTCATCATAATAGCTGGGACCTTCTTCCTCTTCGATTCCAGCGGCAAGGTTTGCACATTCAACTGAGCAGTAGTCTTCCTCGCCCTGCTTTACAGGCCTTCCGGTAAATTCATCACAGCAGTATGCACACCTCATTGCTACCTCCCTGACTGGCAATAATGATCAATAATCCGTATGAAGAAATACTTACTCGGCGTAATATATTTCATTCGCTTTCGCCTTCCCGCCAAAACAAAATTCACACAATATAGCTTCGTCCTTTTAATACAAAAATTAATCGGTAAAAGTCCAGAATATGGAGTTTTTCCATTCGGTCAAGTCTGCGGGGGGATATTAGCTTTCAATATTCAACGAAATCAGATTTTCGGCGGCTTCATGCCCATCTTTTCCCATTCTTCGCGTGAAGGCCCATATAATCCCGGAATTTTCAACCCGGCCTGGCGCATCAAGACGGTCATCTGTCCGAGATGATGAATCTCATGACAGATAAGTATCCACAGAGTCAGCCCTCGTTTCCAGTTCATTCCGTACATATCGTCTTTGATCTGAAGCGTTTCATCGGTCCAGTTTTTTTCAATGTGCCCGGTTCATATTGTCTGACTGCCTTAAGTCGGTCACCCTCGATTATTACGAATAATCCTGTCATTATTCAGATATAAGCCAAAAAGATTTTCCGACACGATTCAACCGCCGGGGCAGATGAGACATCCGCTGGCCATATTTCAGTATTTATTTATGAACCGCCATAGTTGATATTATTCTTGTTCACCATACCAAATAAAAAGCCGGAAAAGGATGGCCTTCTCCGGCTTGAATTTCAAGTGCATAGAAATTTACTCGATAACCTCAAAATGTTCTGAATGGTATTTCAGAATTTTCGGCAACAGATCGTACACATATTGATCATAGCTGGCATCGAAACCGGCATATCCTTCATAGAACAGCGTATCAAAATCAGTCCCCGGCGTCATCCCGTAGGTTCTTTCGAGAATATAACGGAGCGACTTGGTTTGTTCATTAAAGCCGAAGTCATGGTTAAACCAGGAGTAGCCCAGCATGATATCAAGGCTGTCCAGGGCACCGCTGTAATCGGCAATAATGTTCTGGATGCTGTGTTTCTGCCAGAGATTCCAGATATTGGGGCGCACTTCCCCGGTGGAGTCAAACGGCAGGTGGTATGATCTGATTAGCGTCTCCGAGAAATAGGAATCATCATCATCAATCACATAGCCGTCATTGACAATCCCCGTATCATGAGGTGAAAATGCCGTCGCGGCGGCAAATATCAATGATTGAAGCGGCTTGTCGGAATCATAGCTGAGATTGCGGTAATAATATCCAAGGCTGTCAGCATCATCTGGATCTGTTTCATAATCCGGGAACCTGGCCAGGTACTCCGCCATGATATCTCTGAAGAGCGTTTTGAAACCGCTGTTATTGTACATCCCATCGAAATCGAGCGGAGCCGAAACGGCCGAAACGGCCGAGAAGTTTTCACTGTATTCAAGAGCAATTCGCATGGCGCCGTAGCCGCCCATATCGAATCCGGAAATAGCGCGATAACCGCGATTATCCGGAAGCGTGTTTAAAAAACAGTTGAAGAAATCAAGCATGGTGGCCGTCGGACCATCGAAGCAATTGGCCGGATCAACAATCGCCCCAATCGCCGGGGCATATCGACCGCCGGCCCAGTCGTCACCGTAGAAACTGCCGCCGTATCTGTTTTTTCCGTTGATAGAAACGATTATCATCGGCCGAATCTCGCCGGTCCCGATCATACGGTCGGCAATTTCGACCAGTCCGTGGTTCAAATAGTAAATGTGGTCGCCGCCAAAGGGCGAAAGCAAGTACAGGACCGGCATCGGTTCACCCAGTGAGGGATCTTTGTAACCATAAGGGAAATATATCTGGTATTGTATGTTGTGCTGTTCGAACATCTCATCGTCAAGATAGCCGGGCAAATAATGCTGGGTGGAGCCGCCAAATAGTATTCCCCGGCCATACTCAGGGCTGATTACGGTATTCCCCCGGTCGGAGCAACTGTAAAACGCAATTACCATCAGCGGTATTGCCAGAAGAATTGTCAGTCTCTTAATCATTATCCACTCCTCCTAGAACCGGTAAACAAAGCCGAGGATGGTTTGGTAATTGTCCGCCTTATATGAACCGGCCAGATTATCCATCAAACCATCGCTATTAACATCCGACATGTTCTCAACTGTGAGATCCGGTTGATGTGTGAACACTCCGGCGATTGAAACCTGCCAGAAACCTATATCGAAACTGGCGCCGACACTGTAACTGTACTTATCGCCCAGATCAAAAAAGTGCGGGGTTAATGTCTTTTCATCCATCGGCGACTGATCGAAGTTGAATCCGCCCCGCAACTGGACAAAATCCCACGCCCGGTAGTTGGCGCCGACCATCACCCGGAGAATATCATCCCATTCAGCCGGTGCATTTATATCCCGTTTTATCAGGGAATCATTCACAATATGAAAAGATGTATCCGTTTCCATTACATAATTGCTGAATTCAAATTCCAATCCCTCATACTGCGACCAGAATACATACTCAGCGTCAAGCGCCAGGGTCAACCTATCATTAAACTTATAAGCCGCACCCAGGCCGATTGAAGCGGGCAAATCGAGAGTAGTCTCAAAGTCCGCCCTAGCCGGAATATCCTGGCCGCTGAAGAACAGGTATTCCTGGTCGGTCTGCTGCCAGTTTGCGTGAGGCTATATCTGGATTATCGCCCATGTAAAATATTGATCCGAAATCACCCTTGATGGTAATGGATGATTTGCCGGTAAATGTTAATCCCAGATCAATTTTCTCCGTCGGCGAATACAGTAGGCCGAGTTTATATCCAAAACCCCAGCCGGTGCCGTCGTTTTCGTACCACTGTGGAATTTTTTCAAACGGCCGGTCGACAAACGTGGCCGCATCAGGGAAATCCAGAAGCGGATTGTTCCTGAGGATGATATTGCTGTACAAAAGATCAGCGCGTAAAACCGATAAACCGATACCCACCGATAATTGGTCATCTTTAAAGACCCGGGCCGCCGTCAATTGGAAAGCAACTACGTCGAGATTATTGCCAATCTGGCGAACCGGCAAATCTCTGACGCCATAAGCTTCAATCCCGTCAAATCCGAACACCTCCACCCAGTTCTGGTTCTGGTCGAAAACCTGCATTATGGAAAATCCAAAGACAGTCTCACCCCAGACCGGCAATCGGCTCAGGATTGCCCCCTGCGGCACATTATTAACATAATGCTGGTTGGGTATTTCCTGTCCATTGTAATAGCCGCTGGAATATGTATCGCCCCAGCGAATTTCAGGTGTATACGAATAGCGGTTGTGAAATATGGCCAGGTCGCCGGCCAGCATATTATCCTGAATCCGGCTGTAACCGGCCGGATTATAATACGCCGCCGACCAGTCATCAGCTATGGCTCGAAAGGCCCCGCCCATGCCCCGGGCCTTGACGCCAAGGCCGTCATACATAAATCCGCCGCCGAACGCGCTCGGCAACAGTAGAAGAATTGAAATCAGTGTAACGGCCGCGTACCTCTTAAATCCCATTCTCATCTCCGTTTATGTAATATCAACTAACTTTAACAATCTATTAATAACGCCATCAAATATATTCTGACGACGTTTTCGTCTGTTTTTCCATATACAAACGAAACAATCGTGAAAAGCTACAATAACCCCGTCGATTTGTCAAGTCCCCCGGCGAAATTTTGATCCTGGTCGGCGGCGTTGACAGCGGTTTTCCACCTGTTTTTATATCAGACGATTAAGACCGTTGAAATGAGCAATATTTTCGGTTTCATGAAAGGCTGACATGTTCAGTCGAGGGGAATGCCCCTTGATAAACGTCCCCTATTTGACTATTATGACAGCCATGAAGACTACCATTAAGGTTATTGCCGCCGTATTGATTGCTCCTGTGATAATAGCACTGCTTTTCCGGTGTTCGGGTGATACAGGTGATATCAACCAGCTCAGGGAGAAAGGCCGACGTGCAATGGGGCGGGGCGAATACAAGCAGGCGGTGGAAATATATCGCCGGGCCTTCAGACTGGAGCCGTCTGACCGCGACATTCTCTACGGCCTTGGAATGGCCTATAAAAAATCGTTTCAGCACGATTCGGCGCTGGTGGTATTCCGCCGGGCAAGGATACTTTTTGTTCACGACCGCGAAATAAACCAACAGCTTCTGGAGGTATGTCCCCAGGTTAAGGATTTCGATTGCGCTATAAACGCCATTAATTCCCTGGTATTCACCGGCGACAATGAAAAGCAGTACTGGTCGCGCTTGGCCGATTTTTATTACCACAATGAACAGTATGATATGGCCTCGAAGTACTACGGATTGCTTATGGCCGACAACCCTGATAACCCGAGAAATTACATGTTTTTGTCGGGATCGTTTTCCATAATGAGGAAATTCGCCGAAGCCAATGAAGTCTTGCTCAAGGGAATTGAGCGTTTTGGGCCAACGCCGGAAGTATTCATCAATATTGCCGTAAACTACATTAATTTGAAAAATTACCCCGAAGCCGAAGATTACCTGCGCCGGGCCCTGGAACTTGACCCCGGAAATATCCCGACGATGATAAATCTGGCCAATGTTCTGAGTTCTCAGGACAGTCGGGGAAAAAAGATGGAAGCTCTGGAAATATATAAAAACTGCAAAAATCTCGCGCCGGAAGTTTTCAAGGTTGACTCATTAATCAACGTCCTGCAGACTGAACTGGATATCTGATTTCATAATACCCACACAACAAACCTCGATATTTATCTGCCCCGGAGAAATGTTTTCCCTGTTATGCTGGAAATGCCCATAGAAAACGCTTTACATGTACAACCCGATATGCTTTATTGGCCAGGTAGCCGAAATACACCGGTAACACGGTGGCATATAAAGTAATAGGATGGAAAAATGCCCAAGAATTTTGCCCTGACCGGAGCTTCAGGATATATAGCGCCGAGACATTTAAAAGCAATCAAGGAAACCGGAAACACTCTTCTGGCCGCCGTCGATCCCCATGACTCGGTGGGAATACTCGACAGCCATTTCCCCGATGTTCACTTTTTTACGGAATTCGAGCGGTTTGATCGTTATATCGAAAAACTCCGCCGCCAGGAGCCGGATAAGGCGATAGATTATGTAAGTATCTGTTCCCCGAATTATCTTCATGACGCTCATGCCCGCTTTGCGTTGCGTATCGGCGCCGACGCCGTCTGCGAGAAACCGCTGGTATTAAACCCCTGGAATGTTGACGCCCTCGCCGAAATTGAAGAGGAAAGCGGCCATCGTATCTGGACTATATTGCAGTTGAGAGTGCATCCCTCGCTTATTGCGCTTCGGGAAAAACTGACTGCTGAAAAATCAAGGACCAAAAAAGATGTCCGTCTGACTTATATAACCTCACGCGGACCATGGTACCAGGTTTCATGGAAAGGACAGGTTGAGCGCTCCGGCGGGCTGGTTACTAATATCGGGATTCATTTCTTTGATATGCTCATGTGGTTGTTCGGCGGTGTGCAGTACAGCGATGTTCATATCGCCACCGTAAATAAAATCGGCGGATATATTGAGCTGCAGAATGCGCGAGTCCAGTGGTTTTTATCTATCGACCGCGACGATCTCCCTAAAGAAATAAGCCAAAAGGGTCAGCGGACTTATCGTTCCATTACCATTGACGGCGATGAAATCGAATTTTCCGGCGGATTTGCTGACCTCCATACTGTTGTATATAAGGAA
>DAOWOO010000298.1 GCA_030642025.1 Candidatus Zixiibacteriota bacterium
ATCTTAATACTCGGCGTAATTGTTGCATTTATTCTGATTGCCATGTATTTACCCTTGTTTGATCTTATTGGTCAAATAGGGCCGTAAAATATTATTTGTTATGTTGACATTAGAGGTGGTACCAGTTTGTTGGACAGCTTGGCGGCTGTTTTAAGGTGGATTCTGTTTGTTTCATTATGCCGCCATTATTCCAGTATACGCCTCCATCGGGGTTTTGTCAACCAGCGATGAATGGCCAAAGGTTTAGATTAATTAGTGGCTAATGAGATTTTATCTGGAATAAAAGGCCCCGGGTGTTTCCCGGGACCTTTATGGCTTGTTTCAGCCGCTTTTTTCTACCACCATTTTATCATTTTAGGCAGACGGTTGTGGATAAGGTCGTCATTGTGAGGCATTACTCGTGCGGCGATGCCGAAGCGCCCGGATTCGGCGCAGATAACTTTAGCGTGGTAAACATAATACCCTTCCGGTGTGCGATTATCACCGTTTAGAGTGGCTATAACTGATTTATAATTGTCCATCTGTTCCAGCGAATTTAGATTTCCGCCGATAACTTCAATGGATACATCATCGGGGGAGATGTCGTCAAGGTGAACGCTCATTGTAACCGGGATTTTATCCCCGACTTTTGGCGAGGTTTCCATAGACGGTGTTTCTATTTCCTTGATGGACACGTTGTTCCAGTGAGATTTCAGTTCATTTTGCCAATGGGCCAGTGTTTTGGCCTTACCGTAATCGTCGGAGTGGAATTTACGGCAGGCATTAATAGCCGGGATATAAAACCTCGTGGTGTAGTCCTTCAACATCCTGAACGAGCTGAAGCGGCTGCAAGCCATGGCGATAGAACCCTTCATCAATTTGACCCAGTTATAAGGCATTCTGGCATTGTTTCTTTTATAAAAGGTCGGCACCACTTCACGTTCGAGAGTATCATAAAGAAATTGGCTTTCGAGATTATCCTGATATTCGACACTGTCGTACACTTCTTCATTACCGATCTTGAAACCGGTTTCAGGGGAATACCCCTCGCACCACCAGCCGTCGAGTATGGAGACATTTACAGCGCCGTTAACGGCGGCCTTCATGCCGCTGGTTCCGGAGGCTTCCTGCGGTCGGCGCGGATTGTTGAGCCAGACATCGGTTCCCTGCACGAGGTACCGGGCGACATTGATGTCGTAATCCTCGAGAAAGACAATTCTACGGCGGAATTCATCCTCCGACGCGATTTTGCGAATGCCTTTAATGATCTCCTTGCCCGGATTATCGAGGGGATGAGCTTTGCCGGCCAGGATAATCTGCACCGGCATGTCGGGATTCAGGATAATTTTTTTCAGTCGTTCAATATCTCTGAACAGCAGACCGGCTCGTTTGTATGTCGAGAAGCGCCGGGCAAAGCCAATAGTTAAAACCTGGGGATCAAGCACCTCCTCGGCCATTTTAATATCGGCCGAACTGGCGCCGCGTCGGGCAAGCTGGTTTTTCAGTCGTTTGCGGGCAAAAAATACCAGGCGCTCACGCCGCCGCTGGTGAACCCGCCACAGTTCGGCATCGGGAATCTTATGGATACTGTCCCAATCTGAAAAGGCAGAGGGTTGTTTGGTGAATTTAGGACCGAAATAAGTATCGAACAGGTCAACCATATCATGGCTCAGCCATGAACGGACATGAACACCGTTAGTAATCGACATTACCGGAACTTCTTCCACCGGCAGATTCGGCCAGATATTATGCCACATCTTACGGGTGACTTCGCCGTGTAGTTTGGACACACCGTTATTATAGGCCGACAGTTTCAGAGCGGCGACCGTCATACAGAATGGTTCATTATCGTCACCGGGGAAGACCCGCCCCAAGGCAAGAAATTTATCCCAGGAAAGGCCGATATTTTCCACATAGTATTTCAGATAGCGTTCCAGCAATTTGGGGTCGAATGTTTCATTTCCAGCGGGAACCGGCGTATGGGTTGTAAAAACAGTTGTCGGCCAGACTACCTGAACAGCTTCATCAAGGCTGAGGCCCTTTTCATGAATCAATATCCGCATCCGCTCAAGAAGGAGAAACATCGAGTGTCCCTCATTCATATGATAGACAGAGGGATTGATTCCCAGTGCCTGAAGAGCCTTTACGCCGCCGATACCCAGCAGAATTTCCTGCCGCAAACGGGTATCCTTGTCACCGCTATACAGCACCGAAGTTATTTCACGGAATTTCGACGGGTTTTCCGGGATATTGGTGTCCATCAGATATAGTGGGGTGATACCAACCATCACTTTCCATATCTGTACATAGACCGGCGTTCCGGAAAAGTCGATTGTAAACCGAATCGGGTTGCCATCTTTGTCTTTTTCAAGAGTAACCGGCATATGATACCAGTCATTTTCTTCATAGCGTTCCTGCTGCCATCCATCGGATGAAAGGAATTGACGGAAATATCCATAGCGGTATAATAATCCGATAGCAACCAGAGGTATGCCCATATCGCTGGAGGCTTTAAGATGATCTCCGGAGAGAACTCCCAAACCGCCGGAATAGATCGGTAATCCGGTATCGATTCCGTATTCACAGGAGAAATAAGCAACAGTGGCATCCTTATGATCCGGATATGTTTTTTCAAACCAGCGCGATGATTTTACATAGTCCTGAAAATCCTGATACACTCTGTCGAGGCTGGCCAGAAAAGCCTCATCCTGAGCAACCTCCTCCAATTTATGCTGGGGCAGATAGGCCAGCATTTCAATCGGGTTCTGGTAGGATTTCTCCCAGAGTTCCGAATCGAGCCTGATAAATAGTCTTACAATATCCCAATTCCATGAAAACCATAAATTCATGGCTAATTCCCTGAGCGTCCGGATACGTTCGGGAAGGTTGGGTAGCACCAAAAACTGCTTTACTTTCATAATGGCCTTTTACTTAAAAGGATTTTATTATATACGCCTATGGATGTCAAAAAACTTATCCCTTTACTTCATTTCGTCAATATCAGTATGGAATTTATGTTTTTAATAATCTATATTCAAGTTAAAATGCCGATAATAGAAAAATGGCATTCCCTGACTTTTTGGGCGTATAACAATAAGGGAAATGAGTTTTAAACTCTTTAAAAGGAAATTATTATGGCGGAAAAGAATCTGTCAATGTATGGTTTGACCAATGCCGGAATGGTTCACTGGAACCTGACAACCCCGAGTCTTTATGAAGAAGTGGTTCGCAACCGGGAG
>DAOWOO010000363.1 GCA_030642025.1 Candidatus Zixiibacteriota bacterium
AATAAAAATACGCCGCTTTGAACGCATCCCTGCCCCGCATTCGCGAGATAATGGCAATCGGCCGCGCCAGAGAAAACCAGGCAACAAAACCAAACGGTAACGGCAAATAGGCGAGCGCCAGGATAAAAGCCCAGAAGGTCAACTCCAGCCGGCGACGCCGGATAGAGCTGTCCGCAGGCCAGAAGAACTCTTTAGTTCCGCTTAACAGGAATTTCACCCGTAACCAAAAGCGATTTACCGGTCATCTCGGCCGGTTGATTAATGTTCAAACGCTGCAATATTGTCGGGGCGATATCGGCCAGAATGCCGCCCTCGCGAAGCCTGAAATTCCGCATTTCCCCGGAGCTTTCATAAAAGATAAACGGCACCGGGTTGGTGGTGTGCGCCGTATGCGGGCCATCGGTAGCCGGGTCATACATCTGCTCGGCATTACCATGATCGGCGGTAATAATTGCCTGCCCATTCATATCATCAACCGCCGCCAGTACTTTTCCGAGTCCGGCATCCACCGCCTCGACCGCTTTGACGGCGGCCTCCATAATACCGGTATGCCCGACCATGTCGCAGTTGGCAAAATTCAAAATAACAACATCATACTTGCCGGAACGAATCCGACGGGCGGCTTCATCGGCCACCTCGACCGACGACATCTCCGGTTTGAGATCGTATGTCGCCACCTTCGGCGATGGTATTAAAACCCGGTCTTCGCCCTCAAACGGCTTCTCAACGCCGCCGTTGAAGAAAAAGGTTACATGGGCGTATTTCTCGGTTTCGGCAATGCGAAGCTGTTTTAATCCTTCGCGAGAGAGAATCTCCCCGAATATATTCACCAGACGTACCGGAGGGAAAGCAACATGGGCGGTCGTAAGTTCGATATCATAGCTGGTCATGGTAATCAGATCGATGTCGGGATTGTCAGGATGCGGGAAACCGTCTGGATCATCTCCGGTCAGAACGTGGCACAACTGCCGCACCCGGTCGGAGCGGAAATTGAAAAACAGGGCGACATCGCCGCTTTGGAGTTGCCCTTCATTTCCCCCATCAAGATTTATGACAGTAGGAAGGATAAACTCATCGGTAATACCATTTTTATAAGATGCTTCAATCGCATGCACCGGGTTGTCGGCTTTAATACCGTCTTTGTGCACTATCGCCCGGTATGCCTTTTCCACTCGTTCCCAGCGTTTGTCGCGGTCCATACCGTAATACCGTCCGCCCACGGTAGCCACTTTCCCCAAACCGATCTGATGGAAATAATCGACAATTTCTTTCATATATCCGACGCCCGAATTCGGCGGGGTGTCGCGGCCGTCCATGAAGGCATGGAGATACAGCTTTTTCACACCGTTTTCCCCGGCCATTTTTGCCAGGGCTTTTATGTGCTCCATCGACGAGTGCACACAGCCATCAGAGACAAGCCCGAACAGATGCACAGCGTTGTTTTGGGCCGCCGCTTTTTTCATCCCCTCAAGGAAAACATCATTCTTGAAAAAGGAACCGTCTTCGATGGCCCGGTCGATCCGGGAGATATCCTGGTAAACGATCCGACCGGCGCCGATATTCAGATGTCCCACCTCGGAATTGCCCATCTGACCGTCGGGCAGCCCGACACTGAGGCCGGAACCGTCGATAGGAACATTAGGACATGTTTTAAACAGTTTATCGATATTGGGCGTTCGGGCGTTTGCGATGGCATTGTATTTCGGATCGGAACGAAGACCGAATCCATCCAGGATGCAAAGCAGAAACATGGCTACCCCTTGAGTATGACGTCTTTTTGTCCCCCGGCGATCCGGCCGATAATAAACGGCTTTTCACCGGACTTCTTCAAGCTTTCAACCACTTCATCGGCAATATGTTCCGTTACCACCACTATATATACCCAATACCCATGTTAAACGCCTGAAACATATCCTCTTCAGCGACCCTGCCGATTTTCTGCATAAATGTAAATATCGGCGGGATCGGCCACTTGCCGATTTCCACAACGGCTTTCATATTATCCGGCAGGATACGGACCAGGTTTCCCCTTATACCCCCTCCGGTGATATGCGCCATACCCTTGATTTCATGCCGGTCAAGAAGGCTCATAATCGGCTTAAGATAACAGCGATGAACCATTAGAAGAGCATCGGCGGCGGTCATACCGACTTTTTCAATATGGTCATCCGGTTTAAACCCGCCAATCTCAAAAATAATCTTGCGGGCCAAAGTGTAGCCGTTGGTATGCAGACCGTCCGAGCCCAGCCCAATAATTATATCACCCTCGGTTATGATCGAACCGTTGACAATTTTATCCTGATCGACCATGCCGACAATCATACCAACCAGGTCATATTCACCCGGCTGATAGAAATCCGGCAGTTCCGCCATTTCACCGCCGACAAGAGCCATACCGGTCTTTTTACAGGCCACCGTCAGCCCTTCCACAACCTCTGCCACAATTTCCGGGTTCAATTTCCCGACACCTATGTAATCGAGAAAAAAGAGCGGTTTGGCGCCGTGGACAAGGATATCATTAGTGCAGTGATTGACCAGATCCTGCCCAACCGTTTTATGCCGTCCCGTAAGAAAGGCGACTTTCAATTTGGTACCGACACTGTCGGTCGATGATATCAGGACCGGATTCTTGAACTGTCCCAGATCGGGTTTGAAAAATCCGCCAAATT
>DAOWOO010000188.1 GCA_030642025.1 Candidatus Zixiibacteriota bacterium
GGTTATTTCCGATGATAATCATATAAGACAATATTAAAACAGGTTTCACCTGTTCTTCGCTTCCTGCCACCATGATTCGAGTTGGTCGAGGGTGAAATCGTCCCAGCGTTTGCCCGATTCGCGTACTTTATCTTCGATATAATTAAATCGTTTCGAGAATTTCTGCAAGGTTCGGTTCAACGCCTGTTCGGGGTTGATATCGAGCTTTCGAGCCAGCGAAGAAACAGCGAATAACAGGTCGCCGATTTCATCTTCAATCCTGTCGATATTGCCATCGGGCATGGCCGACTCGATCTCGGCGATTTCCTCTTTTATCTTATCCATTACCTCGGTTGTGTCGTTCCAGTCGAACCCGACCCCGGCCGCCTTTTCGCCAAACCGGAACCCTTTGACCAGCGCCGGAGCCGATTTGGGAATACCGTTGATGACAGATTTTTTCTCGCCCGATTCAATCTTGACTTTCTCCCACTGATCGCGCACCTCGTCGGGGCTTAAATCTTTCTTCTCGCCGAACACATGCGGATGACGGTTAATCAGCTTTTTGTTGATCGACGCGATGGAATCGTCAACATTGAAGCGCCCTTCCTCATCGGCGATCTGAGCATGGAAGATAATCTGACATAGAAGATCCCCCAACTCCTCGCGGAGATCATCCGAAGAGCCATCTTCAATAGCCTCAACGACCTCATAGGTTTCCTCTATCAGATATGGCAGAAGCGATTTATGGGTCTGCTTCCGGTCCCAGTTACATCCACCGGGCGCGCGCAGAGTGGCCATTATTTTCCGTAACTTGTTAAACGGGGTCAGGTTATCAAACATCTTCGGGTTTCCCCTCTTTTCTGTCGGCATTCTGTCGATATTTACGTAAGATAACTTTTAAACATTGAATAATAGCATTTTTAACGTATCAGTCAACTTGACAAACCGTTTTTTTGGCGATATAATCAGGCTTTTGGATAACAACCATGGGAACGAAAGAGACAACAAAACCGAAATCAAAGCCGTACGACCCCAAAGAGGTCGAAGACAGGCTGTATGAAAAATGGGTCAAGGCCGGCTATTTCAAAGGCGACCCCAATAGCGATAAAAAGAAATTCTCGATCGTCATTCCTCCGCCCAATGTTACCGATATTCTGCACCTGGGCCATGCCCTGAATAATACGGTCCAGGATATTCTTATCCGCCAGAAAAGAATGGCCGGGTTTGAAGTGGAGTGGCTCCCCGGCGCCGATCATGCCGGGATCGCCACCCAGGTTGTCGTTGAAAAACAGTTGGCCGCCGAAGGCACCACCCGCCGCGAGTTGGGGCGCGAGAAGTTCCATGAACGCACCAAAGAATGGGCATACAAAAACAAGGATATAATATTAGGCCAGCTTCGGAAAATCGGATGTTCGGCCGACTGGGAGCGCACCCGGTTTACTATCGATGACAGCCTGAGCCGTGCTGTCAAAGAGGTTTTTATTCATCTGCATGAAAAGGGACTGATCTATCGCGGCAACCGGATTGTTAACTGGTGCCCGTCATGTAATACCTCACTATCCGATGACGAGGTCGAGCATGTCGATAAGGCCGGTCATCTCTGGTATGTAAAATACAAAATCAAGGGAAGCGACGATTACCTGACCGTCGCCACCACCCGCCCGGAGACAATGCTGGGTGACACCGCCCTGGCGGTCAATCCAAAAGATGCCAAGTACAAACGGTATGTCGGCAAAACGGTCATCCTTCCGATACTGGAGCGGGAAATTCCGATTATCGCCGACACTTACGTCGATCCGGAATTCGGCACCGGTGTGGTCAAGGTCACCCCGGCGCACGACCCGAACGACTTTGAGATCGGACTGCGGCATGATCTAAAACAGATAAATATCCTGAACACCGACGGCACCCTGAATGCCAACGCTGGTAAATTCAAAGGGCTCGACCGTTACGAAGCGAGAAAACAGCTGATTGAGGAACTGGACGCGAAAGGTCAACTGGACAAAACCGATAAGTATGACCTCTCGGTCGGGACCTGTTACCGCTGTCATAACGAAATCGAGCCGTATCTTTCCGAGCAGTGGTTTGTCCGAATGGCACCTATGGCTAAACCGGCGATTGAAGCTGTCAAAAACGGCAAACTCCGTTTCCATCCGGATCATTGGTCTAAAACCTATCTGCACTGGATGGAAAATATCCGCGATTGGTGTATCTCTCGTCAGCTCTGGTGGGGACATCGCATACCGGTATATTACTGTGAAGAATGCGGTGAAATCATGGTCGCCCGGGAGAAACCGGAGAAATGCGCCAAATGCAAAGGAACTAAAATAACCCAGGATGAAGATGTTCTCGATACCTGGTTTTCCTCATGGCTGTGGCCGTTCTCAACATTCGGCTGGCCGGATAAGACACCGATGCTGGATAAGTTCTACCCCACCGATGTTCTCGTGACAGCACACGAGATTATCTTCCTTTGGGTCGCCCGCATGGTCATGGCCGGTTATGAATTCATGAATGAACTGCCGTTTACCGATGTTTACATTCACGGTATAGTCCGCGATACCAACGGTATCAAGATGTCCAAGTCTCTCGGCAACGGTATCGATCCGCTGGAAATTATCGACAAATACGGCGCCGATGCCATGAGAATGTCGCTTCTTCTGGCCACGCCCGACGGGCAGGATCCCTGGATATCCAAAAACACTTTTGAAGGTGGACGAAACTTCGTCAATAAATTGTACCAGGTGTCGCGCTTTGTCATACTGCGTCTGGATGGTCGGTCATTCGATATAGACGATATCCCCAAAGATGACCTGATACTGGTCGACCGGTGGATACTTTCGCGGCTGGCCGGCACAATTGAAACAGTAAACCGGGCTTTTTCCGAATTCCGCCTTTCGGCGGCGGCCAAAACTCTATATGGTTTCACCTGGAATGATTTCTGCTCCTGGTATATCGAACTGATCAAACCCGACCAGCCGGGGCAGCCGATCCGGGAGACATCGTTGAAAGTCGCCGTTTATACATTAGACAAGATTCTCAAACTGCTGCATCCGTTCATTCCTTTTGTCACCGAGGAGATCAATCTCAAACTCGGGGAGTGCTTCCCTGACAAAGAAGAAACGCTGATATTCGGTCCCTGGCCGGAGGATTTGGAAAAATTCAAGGACGAAAAACTGGAATCATCTCTGGAATCAATCCAGGCGGTGGTCAACGCGGTCAGGTCTATCAGAGCCGAAATGAATGTTCCGCCGGGCAAACGGGCTGATTTGCATATAAGGATTACTGATGATGAGATCGGGCGACTTCTGGATAACTACCAGGATTACTTCCGAAGCCTGGCCAAAATCGACACTCTTCATATCGGCAAAGATATAAAAAAGCCGGGACTATCGGCCTCGGCAGTGATATCCGGGGCGGAGATTTTTGTGCCTCTTGAGGGTCTGATTAATGTTGACGCCGAGAAAAAGCGTTTGGAAAAGGACCTGGCCGGACTCAAGACCCAACTGGAACGGCTCGCCAAGAAACTGGCCAATGCCGACTTTCTTAAAAACGCCCCCGGTGATATTGTGGAGAAAGAAAAGGCGCGCCGGACAGATATCGAAGAGAGAGTTGAGAAGCTCAACAAGAATCTTGAACAGCTTATCGGCTGGTAAGAATATTCAAAGAGAATTAAAAAGTCGGCGACGGTGCTCTGTTTTCGCTTTAATAGCATAAAAATGGCCATCGACAATGATGGCCATCTATTTTTCTGCCGAAAGACATATCAATCTTTTTGGAATTCCTTGATATAACTGACAATCGATTTTGTCCCGACGGCATCGGGAAATGATGAAATCTCAATCGGGATAAGATAATTATCGCCGTTACGGAAATAGTCAGAACAGAACTTCTGGATTGACCCTGAAAGCCTGTTGATAGTGGATTCTGCCGCTTGACGGGGCGTCTCAGGCAAGAGAACTCCTATCCGGATATTACCTGAATTTGAAACAGCGTCAATTTCTCGCACAGAATGCCTGATTATTTCGTAAATAGATCCGACGAAATCAGATCTGTCTTTGTCCGATGCAAATGATCCGTTCCCGGCCATATCAACAATCGGTCCGATATTAAACACAGCCAAGGAAAGGAAAACCCTATACCTTTCAGCTCGCTTCAGTTCGTAGTCAATCCGAGAAGCAAAATCACAGTCCATGAATAAGACTTTCTCTATGCTCACCTGATCTCACCTGCATATCCGGTTAATTTTTTACATACAGTACATCGAAATAAATAAAAGCAATTATCGTTCCTAAAAATTCAAGACGAGAATAAAATTTTCTTAATACCAAAATATTGCAAAAACTACTATTTATATCATTGATGGCTGGGGCAAGATCGGCTGA
>DAOWOO010000426.1 GCA_030642025.1 Candidatus Zixiibacteriota bacterium
CGTCACCATCGGGAGGCGGGGTAATATCCGGAGGTAGTGGCTGAACCGGAGGGGGCGGCGGTGGAGCCTGCTGCGGCGGTTGCTGCGGCGGTTGCGGCTGAGCATACTGCTGAACCGGACGCTGTTGGTAGTTGGCGACCGGCTGGCCGGGATAGGCATTGGGGATCGGCTGAAGCTGCATCTGGTTAAGGTCCAGCTCGACGCCGCCGAGGACTTTCGCCGCCATGTTATAAACGAAAGTGACAATAATTGCCAGAATCGTGTTGAAAACAGCGCCCATAAAACCGTAAAGAAAAATCATCATGATAATGACTAATATACTTGCAGGGCCGCCGTCATCGAACATCGGCAGTTCCATACCGCTCATACTACCCATCTGCGAGGCGAATGACATTATCACACCCATAAAAAGCCCCACAAACAAACCTATACAAGCACCCACGACAAGGTTGATGATAAATGATATTTTTATCACCGACCAATATCCGATAGATTTCAATTCAAGTTTCATTGAAGACCTCTTTCCCCTGGCGGTTTTTACATCCAAACACAATCCTGCAGATTGAACACACTTCCTTTACTCTATTTTAGAGAGGGAGTAATATAAGTTTATAAAAAGTTTTGCTCAATATAAATATTTCAGACTATTTCCTATCAGGCTGAGGCGAATTAAGAATCAGCCTGGCATCTACCGCCTTGGATCTACCCTTAACCGAATGAGAAATAAACGGGTTGATATCTATTTCATAGAACTGATCGAAGTCAATTATCAGTTGAGACAGTCTTAATAACGATTCTTTCAGGGTCGGCAGGTCGGCCGGTTCCGAGCCGCGAAAGCCGGTAAGAAGCGGGTATGATCTTAACCCACTTATCATCTCATTGACATTAGTTTCCTTGAGTGGATTAATTCTGAAGGCGACATCTTTTAGTATTTCCACGTAAATGCCGCCAAGGCCAAACATAATCAGCGGGCCAAAGCTTGGATCGGTGGTCATGCCCATTACCGTTTCTATCCCACCTGTTACCATTTC
This sequence comes from Candidatus Zixiibacteriota bacterium, assembly GCA_030642025.1. Taxonomy (GTDB): domain Bacteria; phylum Zixibacteria; class MSB-5A5; order GN15; family PGXB01; genus DAOWOO01. The sequence goes on from DAOWOO010000426.1 coordinate 1,032, forward strand.
CTGAACCATTACAGAAAATCGCTCTCTTTTTTTTGAGGGGGTTTCCGTTTTCTTTTTCAAGCGGGCGAAGGTCTGTTTAACCTCTTTGGGGGTTCGGATATCCACCGCCACCGCACCAAATTCAGTCTTATGGAGAATCTGGGGAGTATTCACTTTTAGCGCTATCGGGAAGCCAATCTCCTCGGCGGCGGAGACAGCCTCCTTTTCAGTGTATGCTATTTTACATTTTGTAACCGGGATGCCGTAGGCATCAAGAACAGAAAGAGCGTCATCGCCGACAATGGCATCTTTGCCACTATCCACAGTACTATCAATAATCTGCTGAACTTTTTTTCTGTCCACCCTGAAAGTCTTGATTTTCGTCTTCGGACGTTCCAGCCATTCGCGGTATGAATCGAGCTGGGCCAGAGTCTTGGCTATTGCCTCGGGAAACAGGTAAACAGGTATCCCATTCTTTTTCAGATAATCGACCGCCTTTGATCCCTCACCGGCGCCCATAAAGCAGGCCAGCACCGGCTTCTTGGTACCTTTAATGCCGCCGAGAATCGCGTTGGCAACATCCATTTGTTCGATAGTCACCGGCGGGACAAAAATGGGTACGATAGTGTCGAAGTTAGGGTCATTCTTCAAAACCGACAGAGCTGTCTTGAAATGTTCTCCCCCGGCCCCGGCGACAAGATCCAGCGGATTATTGACAGAACCCTGCCCGGTTAGCGCCTTTTTTAATCTGGCTTTCGTGGTTCCCTTATACGGAGCGACGTCCAGACCGAGACCGACCATGGCATCGGTTGCCAGAAGTCCCGGACCGCCGGCATTGGTAACTATGGCTATCCGGTTGCCTTTGGGGATAGGTTGCTTGGAGAGGGCGGCGGCAACATCGAACAGTTCCTCCACCGACGACACTCGCATGACGCCGCATTGATCGAACAGGGCATCGACGCCGACATCAAGTTCAGCCAGTGCGCCGGTATGTGATGATGCCGCTTTTGCGCCCTGTACCGTGCGTCCCGATTTCACCGCC
>DAOWOO010000037.1 GCA_030642025.1 Candidatus Zixiibacteriota bacterium
AGGTTGTTTTCAAGTTTTTCTCTCAAGGCTTCCGTCAGGATAATATAACCTGCAACAGCCTCCCGGATTCCAAGAGCCGCGCCTGACTGTAGCTTATACCGGAAATTAGAGCGTCTCTCCAAAGTCTTGCCGACTGTGTAACGACTCGACGTCACCGGAAATTATTCGGCGGCAGGACTTTCGAGAATTAGTATAGAAATACCCTGTATCCATACACCTGTCCCTGAAAGCCCCGTCATATTTGCGGGGCTTTTTTTCGCCCATAGTAATCCTTGACAGATTCTCAGATTGCGGTATCTTGACAGTGTACTACTTTTACTGCACTGGATACCGCAATGCTGGACAGAGTATTAATATTATACGGGCTGGCATCTCTTTGTGTCATGGCCCTGTTTGCCGATTCCGCCTCGGCTCAGTCGGCGTCTATCCGGGCTCAGGCGACGGTTGTTAAACCGGTGGGAATAAGCCTTGTCGAAACATCTTCTAATGATACCGGGATAGACACCCTGCTGTCTATCCGCAAGCCGGAATCATCCTGCCTGCTCTGCCATATAGAAGCTGACGGTGAATTGCTTGAGGAGTTTGCAATTCAGGATGAAGGCGATATTTTCTTGACGAGCATGATAACGGAAATATTATCCGGGAAATCAGATTCCGGACCCGGGACAATCGTCATTACAATTACCTGCTCAGAAAATTGACACTCGATCTAACCCCGTTTTCAATATTGACTTGACACACTCCCTGCAATAGCTTTTAGACCACTGAGGTTGGCAATCATGAATGTAAGTAAAACCATATTCGGCGTTTTGGTATTATCAGCAATGCTACGTCCGGACGGCTATGCCCAGCTAAATGCCACCGCGACCAATGACCTTGATTTCGGGAATATATTCCCCGGAATACCCAACACGGTATCCAAGCATACTCCGGGAAAGGCGGCGGAGTTTACGGTTACCGGCACGGCCGGCGATGAAATCACAATCGATCTTACCCTGCCGACATACATGAGCAATGGCGGGTGGAACATGCAGTTGGTGTTCCGTGAGGATGATTGCGCCATGGACTCCAGTTCCACACCGGATCAGACAAACCCGGGAAACGATGACCTTGATCCCTGGCACACTATTACTTACCGACTGGGTTCATCGGGGCTGACGATATGGCTGGGCGGCGAGGTAATACCGAGTCTGCATCAGAAAGAGGGTGGCTATACGGCCACGATTGTGCTTACAGTTGCCGAGACAGGCAATTAAGGCATGATATTTGCCATTTACCAATAAACTATTTCCCTATAAGATTTCGCACAGATAATCTGCCGGATATTCTCGATTGCCGAAATTCTGTTCCGAGCTTCAACAAGTGTCCCGCGGTATCCCCTATCTATTTATCGCACAACTCATTATCCCGGCAGGCCGGGATTGGGAGAAAGATATGGGACATGTCCATCAATTTCCAAAAATATATGGCAAATTGCACTATTTTTTTCGAATGATCCCTTAAGAATTCAGAGTGACAGTCGATTATTCCTATATGAAACGACAATAAGGATAAAAGACAATATAAATGCATATAGTTCTAAAAGAGGGAGAAAAATTATGCATCGTTCTTCACGGATGAAACTATTGGCGGGATTCCTGACCATTATTGCACTTAGTGTCATAGTGGCCGGATCCAATACAGCCAACGCGCAGGATGTCGCAGTCGGACAGGCCAAGGCCAATGTGCTGGCTGTTCTGGTTGTAACCGCCGAGCAGGACTTGGCATTTGGTGATGTTATGCAGGGTGTCCCTGATGCCGTAGCGTCGGGATCAGCAGACGCCGGTTGGTTTAAAGTCGCCGGTGCGGAGTCGAAAGAAGTCTCCATGTACTTACAGTTGCCGGATTACCTGTGGAACGACTCAACTACCGCGGGTGGGGCCAGTGATGAAGACCGAATGGTTGTTGCCTTTAAAGATAATGACCTGACCATCGGTATCCTGGCCGCATCAATAGCCGGTACCCCGGGTGCCGGAGCGATTACCGATCTCGACCCGCACAATATAGCTGAACGTGCCCTTGGTGCGACACCAAATAATGAACTTCATCTGTTCCTCGGTGGTACGGTTTTTCCGACTGTTGACCAGAGGACAGGGGTTTACAGCGCTGATATCGTTTTCACGGCCGCATATACGGGTCAATAATGATATTCGCTTGTATATAGGAGGAAGAATTTATGTACTATAATAAATTCAAAACATTGATCAAAGGATTGGGTCTCCTGACTGTTCTGGTGGCAGTATTTATAGTTTCACCATTGTCAGCACAGGATGTCAGCACCGGTCAGGCCAAGGCAAATGTTCTGGCTGTCCTGGTGGTAACCTCGGAAGCCGATATTGAGTTCGGAGATGTCATGCAGGGCGTTCCGAAAATCGCCGACAAAACCTCATTGACAGCCGCCGGACGGTTCAAAATTGTTGGTGAAGAGGGTAAAGAAGTATCGGTTTTCATGCAATTACCGGATTACCTGTGGAATGATTCAACTGCCGCGGGTGGGGCCAGCGATGAAGATCGGATGGTTGTCGCTTTTTCCACCACTGATGCCGATCTTGCTTTTACCGACGCCTCAACGCCGGCGGTTCACGGCGCCAATGCTATCACTGACCAGGACCCGCATAATCTCAGCGAGGTAACCCTGGGTAACGGCAATGTCGGCGAGCAGGTTTGCTGGATCTTCATGGGTGGCCGGGTTTTCCCGACTGTCGACCAGCGCACCGGTGTTTATAGCGCAGATATCGTGTTGACGGCGGCCTATACCGGAAATTAGCCGCCATAAAATTGAATTTGACTTTTTGACTTAATAAGGCCTCCTTAGTGAAATAGCCCCCAAATGGGGATTGGAGACACCTAACATAGGATGAGGTTGATATGAGTGGATATAGAGTTCTAACCCGTCATTCATCAAGAATGGGATGGCGGGTTTTGTCTCTTTCACTGGTTCTTTTTGCAATTCTGGCGACCGAACTATCGGCTAACGTACTGGTGGCGCCGACCTCGGTAATATTATCAGAAAAACAGCGGACCGGCCGATTGACCGTCCGCAACCCCACCAACAAACCGGTTGAGATTGAAATCAGGTTCAGCTATGGTCTTCCCGTATCCGACAGCCTGGGAAACGTTAAAATCAAATTCCAGGACTCGCTGGTCACTGACCCGCATTCGGCTTTGGGCTGGATAAAAGCCTTTCCGCGGAAAATGATTCTTGACCCCAGCACCTCGCAGATCATCCGTTTTCTGGCCCGTCCTCCCAAGAACCTTTCCGACGGTGAATACTGGGCCCGGATTATGGTCCGATCGCAGGAAGGGAAAACATCAATCCCTGTCCCATCCGATCGCGAGGGTATCAGCACCCGGCTGAACATGATTATGCAGACTGCGATTGTACTGAAATATCGCACCGGCAGCCTTCTTTCGAAAATCGAGCTTCGCAACACTGAGGTGTGGCAAACCGATTCCTCGGTAATTGCCCTTATTGATATGAAAAACCGCGGCAATGTATCATATGTGGGCATCCTGAAATGCCGTTTGCTTGATGCACGCAACAAGGAAATATCACAGGATAAGATCGATCTGGCCGTGTATTACGATCTCATGCGACGGGTGGAACTGCCTGTAACTGAAGGCAATTTCACAAAACCTTATAAAGTGGAAATCTCAATAAGCACCGATGGTAGAACCGACATCCCGCCGCAGGATATGATCATCGGCAATAAAATCGAATATGTCGCCACGGTTGAAGACTGACCTCTTCCCGACCGGCGACAATAATGAAACGGACGATTAACCATGTTCGGGGCGGACAGATTCAGGGCCGTATGGCCGTTATACCTTTTTCTGGTGATTTTGCTGACAGGAATACCGATTACGGGTAGTAATGCCCGGATTAATGAAGCAGAAGAGATAGTTGTCGGCTTCCGTATCCCCCGCCTGATCACCCAGGATATTCTCGTCCAATATGACGGTCAGAATATTTACCTGCCGCTAATGGAAATATTCCAACTTCTCGAAATTTATATTAAAAGTGATTTCAATAATGGTCGCTTTTCAGGAAAATTCCTTGAAAAAGATAACGAATTCGAGATTGATCTGTCAAAACTTCAGGCTAAATGTTTCGGAAAAACAACCAATCTGGCTGAAACCGATTATTTGCTAACGCCAACCGATCTGTTTATAAAAATCGAGTTGTATCAGATTATCTTCGATATGAATATGTCATTCGATTTCTCCCAGCTTGGCGTTTATATGCCGTTGAATAAGGAATTCCCGGCTTACCAGGCCATCAAACGCCGGAAAGCACGGGAAAAGCTTAAGACCGCAGAAGTGGCCCATCGTGATATTGTGGAAATTGACTATCGGCGACAACCAGTCAGGGGAGGCATCGCTGACTGGATGATGACCATAAATCCTCTGGAGAAGACCGGACAGCATTTCGCATTGGGACTGGGCGGTATCCTGATGGGCGGTGACATTACGGTAAACGGCACAGCCTCCGGGGCAACCGGTTTCCAACCGAGCCAGATTAATTACCGGTGGCGGTATCCTTTTTATAATAACCCTTATATCAGCCATATCGAGGTTGGCCGGGTTAATAGCAGCGGCGGTATGGCCAGAAACCTGACCGGGGCAATGGTCACCAACAAGCCGATGGTAAGGCGGGAGCACTTTCAGACAACGACAGTCTCCGGCCATGCCGGAGAAGGCTGGGAGGTTGAGCTGTACGTTAATGGTAAATTGAGCGATTACACACCAGTTGACAGAAACGGCAATTACACTTTTCTGGTTGATATTGACTATGGCGCTTCTAATATCCTCATAAAAAAATACGGCCCTAACGGGGAATACGAAACGCACGAGGAGTATATCCGCATCCCCTTCAATCTTATCCCCAGAGGTACCTTTGAATATACGGCGGCCGCCGGTGAACAAAGGGTGTACGGGGAGCGAAAACGATATGCACAGGCCTTCGGTAACTATGGTCTTTTTAATTTCCTGACCATTGGTGCCAGTGCGGAAATCCCGCTGAAATCCTCCACGGATAAAGTCGAAAGGGAAAAACCAATCTTCGCGGGCGAGGCCACTCTCCAGCCGATGGGAAATATGCTTCTGGGCGGGTTTGTGTCACGGGGATATATTACGGAGTACAGCGTCAGCTACAGCCAGCCGTCGCTTTTCAACGTCGGCGGCGGGTACACCAGATTTTCCGAGAACCCTAACCGGAATCGACTGAAGCAGTTGTCTCGGATTCAGTTCTCTATCTCAACCCCACTCAGGATCGGTAAACGCTATCTTGGCCCCCGTTTCCGAGCCACTTTAAATGAATTTGAAGCTTACAAAATAACCAGCATAAATTTCACTATCAAACTGCCATTATATCGTTGCCAGATAAATTACATGGGTTTATACAAAACCGTCGATTACCGGACTCGAAGTGAGAAAAAAATCACCAGTCAATTTTTTATTCCTACTTCATTTTTCAGAAAAATCAGACCACAGTTTACTATTCACTATGAACACGATCTCAACCAGATTTCCAAAATCGGGTTCAGTATTCAAAGGCGGCTGTTCCGCCAGGGGCAGTTATCGTTCAATTTCGAACGTAATACCCTGACCGAAGTGAATTCATTCCTGGTAAGCTTCAGCCTGTTTACCGATTTCGCCGGTTTTACCTCCCGCGTAAATGTCCGCAACCACCAGACGGTATTTACCCAGACTCAGCGCGGTTCAATACGTTTCGACCAGGAGGCCCTCGCCTTCCGTTTTGATCGCCGCAACGGCCTGGGCAAGGGTTCTGCCGTGGTATGGCCATTCCTGGATGAAAATTACAACGGACAGCATGACGACGGCGAGGAACTGCTGACGGAACTGCGGGCGAATGTCGGGGGCGCCCGGGGAATTCAACGAGGTAAACAGAAAGTGTACTATTACGATGGCCTCCGTCCGTATGATGAGTATCTGGTGCAGATCGATCAGTACAGTCTTGATAACCCCACCCTGCGCCCGGCTCACGAGAATTTCAGAGTAATAATCGACCCCAATATCGTCACCAGTATCAAGGTCCCAATTGTAACGGCCGCCGAGATTTCCGGGATAGTCGAACGGGTTGTGCGCGGCAACACTGTCGGCGTCGGCGGCATGAAAGTACATGTGGTCAATGAACGCACAGGCCGAATCGATATTATCAGGACATTTAATAATGGCGACTATTTCTATCTCGGCCTGGTACCGGGTGTGTACCGGGCATATCTTGATCCCCGGCAACTGGAACAATACGGCTACCGCTCGGAACCCTCGGAGATTTCATTCCAGGTAAGAGCCACCGCGGGTGGGGATATCGTGGAGAATATCAACTTCCGAATTGTTCCCCAATAACCGACAGTATTGGATTTGGTTTTTCTTCACCGCCGCTCGGCAGTGAAAACAACCGTATTCCCCCATTTTCCCGGCGTTATTTGAAAATCAGCGTTCCGTATGTTTCCGGATTATATTCTATCGGCACCTGCCAGTCGCCGCTGGAATTCAACCGTTTCTGTTTACGGCGGAAATTCAGCCGCCAATTCTTGCCAGATTCGCCAGCAACCTTAAATTGCGCCAGTGGGATACGTGCCTCAACAATCCAGGAGTTATCGCCGCATTCGGTTTTTATTTCATACTCGCCGTTCCAATCGCGATCGCCGTGAGGATATCCTTTGGCATTAATTGTTATCAACTGATCGAAAACCGTTCCCAGAGGATTAATATATATCTGATACACAATCGCCGTATCAAGATCAGGCTGGAGGAAATAACCGACACAGTCTTCACTGTAGATAGTTCCGTCGTGTTCTTTTACACTGGCAATAATCGAATCCGGGTTTGACTCATGACATTGTGCGGCCAGATACAGGTTCTCGGCATCATAGGCGAAATAGAAACTGACCGGGTCGATTGTGCTTTCGCCGCCATCCCATGAAAAAAGTCTGGTAATCGGGTCAGACCAGAACTCCTCGGACAGCACGCCGTCAATGGCCGGAGTCGAATCAACGGCAATACAATTGGCCGTCCGGGCTATCAAAAGCGGCCGTGTTATGGTAAAACTCTTATCATCGGTATACGGCAGGTTGATACTGTATTCCGGCACCGGGTAAAGAGCTCCCTTATTGGCCAGGCGGAAAAATGTGGAGGCTCTGGAGCCGGTATCAATTTCGACCGGGAATGAGGCCGGATTGACCACCCAGCCGTCGGGAATTTTCCAACGGAGGGAATCGCGGATAAACAGGCCATCGGTTACATTGTCAACGATGATAACCACTCCCTCGTCAATCATCTTCATTTTCTCATCATAAACCACCGGGCTCCTCTGGGTAACGGCAGTCAGGGACAATCTTTGGGCTTCCTTGCGTTCAGAGGCGGTAAGTTCATCCCAGGCCAGGACCGAACCCTTTTTGATAATGGCAATGGAAATGTCACTATCATCAATTGTTACCCAGGCATAATGATACTGCAGGCCGGTCGGACCGGGATCGACCTTGGCTCCGGAGCTGCCTATTCCAGTGTAAGTGATGCCGTCATATTCGCCGACAAAATATTCATGATAATGACCGGTGAATACAGCATCGACACCGTACGTTTTAAATATTGAATGTAAGGTATCAGGTTTTCCTTCGTCCACGTTTTCAAACCAGAACGGCTTATGAATAAAAACCATGGTATATTCGGCATCATGGTGCCTTTTCAGGTCATTGACCAGCCAATTCAATTGTTCGTCATCAGGAGGATCCTCCGTGGAGATTCGGGAATTATCAAAAAATACAATATGAACATCTCTAAAATCAATCGAATAATACGGTTCGACGTTTCGTTCACGATAGATTTCCTCCGACAGATCGCTCCAGATGTCATGATTGCCGGCGGTAAAGTAAATCGGCATTGAGAGAGGAGCAATGAGAGAATCGAATACCTCCCATTCCCTGACAATCCGTTCTCTGTCATCGACATACCCTTCAATCATATCCCCGACCATGAGAACCAGATCGGGTTTCATGAGTTCCACCTCGGCTACAATATCACCGAAAATTCCAGGGACATGCCCGCCGGTACGATCTCCAAGTATGACAATACGGAGAGGACAATCCGTATCATCGGCAACAACCATTACCGCCGGGAGAATAAGACAGATTGAGATAATAAGATAAGAAAATAACATCGACCTTTTCATGTGAGCCTCCTTTATTGGAATAGAAGTCTTACTATCGATATTGGGTGCAGATAGTATCATATTCGCGAAGATATGTCAAGATAGATTTGTGAGAGATTATTTATTATTTAGGTCTGGAGTTGACTTTATAATCGTTACGGTGTATCTGCCTGCTTCGCAAATACTGGAAGCCCCGTCGCTGATACCCGAGACACCTGCCGAACCTGCTGAGCGCATGGAACGAATATCGATTATGGATGATGAGGAGATCATCCGAACAGTCGCGGTGGTATCTCTTGCCCGTTTCGGTTACAAGGTGGATAAGGCCAATCACGGGAATGAGGCTGTCGAAAAATGCCGGGCGGCTTATGATAATGGAACCCCATAAGATGTCGTCATTCTTGATCTGACCGTACCCGGTGGTATGGGCGGAAAAGAAGCCATGGCGTATAAAAAACGATAAATATGTCGAGTATGTTCTGGACA
>DAOWOO010000076.1 GCA_030642025.1 Candidatus Zixiibacteriota bacterium
GACTCGATCAACCTTGAAGTGCCCTTTTATGACTGGGCCTGGGGTGGCGGGCAGTTGCCTACATTTGAAGGCACTGATGTGGGTCACTGCTTTGTCGTTAATGATCCCTCGAATGCCTTTGATGAGCACGGCGACCTTATTCCCGATGACTGGTCATTAAGCCAGAACTACCCTAACCCGTTTAACCCGTCGACCAATATTGATTTCGCAATCCCGCATCAAACGAATGTGTCAATTACCATATTTAATGTCTTGGGACAAAGAATCAGGACCCTGGTGGATAAGGAATATGCGGCAGGTTGGTACTCTGAAATATGGGACGGCAATACCGACCATGGCGGCCCGGCCGCTTCTGGAATCTACTTCTACAAGCTTGAAGGTGATAATTTTACGAACACCCGTAAAATGATGATGCTGAAGTAGAATTATTTCGTTTTAGGATTTACCCCTGTTATCAATGATGACAGGGGTTTTATTTTATGTTAATCAACATATTATACAGACATATAAACTTTATTAATCAAGGCCATATAAGCTATTGCAATAACATTACTTAAGTATGAATAAAAACAGAAGCTCTTGTCGCATTCAGAACAAAATTCCCCATAATATGTCTAAGTAGTTGTAACACAATCACTAATACGTATATGAAAGACTGTCTGCCGGTGCCATAAATAGATATTTAAACAGGATTTGTAAATCTTGTTGACTTATCAGCCTATTTTCATTACAATTTAAATGTGGGGAAAACCGCTTAATATTTTATAGTCCATTGGCTGACAAGGAGTTATATGTTAGGGGTTAACGAGAACAGGTTTACAATCGGTAAAGATATCTATTACCCATTCGCTGTTGAATTACATTATTTCAGAGTTAATAAGCGGTACTGGTCTATCTGTTTTGAGAAAATTAAAAAAGCCGGTTTCCGTATTCTATCCACTCCGGTACCATGGAATTTACATCAGGATCCGAATAAAGATATTGATTTTACCGGATTTACTGATTCTCGAAAGGACCTGATAGTTTTTCTGGAACTGGCTCGCGAGTTCGGTTTCAAGGTTATTCTGCGCCCGGGACCTTGGATTGCTGGGCAGTGGCCGAACGGCGGTCTGCCTAAATTCCTCTTTTCGGATTTGAAAATTCTGGCACGGGACTCCAAGGGACAGGAATTACCTCTTCCCGAGGATTACGGTGTCGAGGGCGGTTATTTGCCAAGTTATCTTCACCCCCATTACCAGCACTTTCTGCGAAATTATTTCAAAACCTTTATTGAAACCACAAAGAACTATATTCATCCCCGGGGTCCGGTTTTCATGGTTGAGCTGGATAATGAAACCTCATTCGGACGGTATCTGGACCCATCGTCGGCTGATTATAACCCGGACGTTCTCTCAAAATTCTATCCCGATTTCCTGGCGGAGCGGTATAATGATATAAAAAAACTGAATCAGCAGTACCGAGAAAAGTTTCTTGATTTTGAATCGGTTGAACCGCCGCGTAATTTTTCAAATCTCGAATTAAAGGAATTTCCTCGAGCTTTTGACTGGCTTCGTTTCCGTGAGTTTATTCTCCGGACTTACCTGAATACACTCGAAGAGTTGTTTAAGTCCTACACGGTTGAACCTCTCTTTTTCCGCTCACTGTATTTTCAGCCGGGCGATTTGTTACCCGCATTTTCGCTGGCAACACAGGAAACCGAGGCAATGCTGGGGACTAATGTATTTCCCGAAGGTACTTATTTTGACCTGGCACAGAAAGGCCGGTATCTCGACGGTGAGTATAAGTTTGCCTGGGCATCGGCGTTCACTTCCGGCACTGCGGCTACTGAACGTGAATTGAAAGCCGGGCTTCCGGAATACTCGGCCGGTCTTCGCCGGTTTTACCTGGTGGCCGGGCTGGCCAGCGGTTTCAGGGGATTTAATCATTATATGTTCGTCGATCGTGACCACTGGCACGGCGCCCCGCTGGCGCCGGACGGCACCATTACCGACGGCTATGAAGTGATAAGGAATTTTAATGCGGCTGTTCTTAGCTCGAAACATTATGAACTGGAACGGATGTCGCGGGTATGTGTAATCGGTAATCGCCAGTACCAGTGGTTCAGATATCTTAAAGATCCCAAGCAGTTCGATTATATTAAAAACCTGGTATCCGATTCGGTCGCCGGTTTCTGCCGGGATCTGATGAGATTAAAACTTGACTATGATATTCGCGAGACTCTCATCCCCGAAGAACTGAAAAAATATGACCTGGTGTTTATACCGACCGCCGAATTCATGTCTAAGGAAATGCAGGAAGGAATCATCGAACTGTTGAAATTGGGCGTCAATATAATCCTGTGCGGCTTATTACCGAAATACGACGACAGTTTCAAGGATTGTCAAATCCTAAGCCGCCACCTGCGCATCAAAACGTCACTGGGATGCGGTATTGACCTGGTGAAATCAAAGACAGTGCAGTTCACATCCCGGCTTTATGGTCATGTCCTGTCCACCGACAACAAGGTAAAAAGGCTTGCCCGGGTCAGCAAGAAAACGGTCGGGGTGGCTTCATCACGCTACAAGGGAACTCTGTATCTTTTCACCTTTAATACGGGCTCCGGTGGTGATCATAATAAGCTGACATTTCTGGAAAATATCCTGGCTGACTTAAACATTACGCCATTTGTTTACTGTTCCAATCCCTCTGTTGATGTGGTCATGCACAAGGCGGATAAACAGGCGGTAATGTATATAATGGCGCCGCCGCCTGGCGAGTTATCGACCATGACTGATTCATCCAAGCGTGATGTGGTTATACGTGTCGACTTGCGCAAAGTGGGAATTTCATCGGCCAAGGTGAAGATTACCGATCTCCTGGCCGGCGAAGAGGCGCAGCCGATGAAACTGACGGCCGACAACCTGCGGCGCGGTATGGCAATTGAAGTTGATTTCCCGGACGGTCGGATGCTTCTTTTTGAAAAGAAGTAATAATACCGTCCTGTTTTGTACCTTACCCGACTTATAAAGGGATAAATCATGTCAAATCACAGAATAGTTGCTTCGGTATTCATCATTGTTTTAACCATTTCCGTAATTCTATCCTGTGCCGGGCTTAATATGGAAACCCATTATCGGCATGGCATGATCGTTTCGGCCTCGCCGATAGCCTCGGAGATTGGCCGAGATATCATGAAAAGCGGGGGTAATGCCGCCGATGCCGCAGTTGCTGTCGGATTTGCGCTGGCGGTTTGCTATCCCCAGGCGGGCAATATCGGCGGTGGCGGGTTTGCCCTTACACGCTCCGCCGAATCCGGGAAGACTCTGGCTCTGGATTTCCGAGAAAAGGCCCCCATGGCGGCAAAGCGGGATATGTATGTGAATCGCGACGGGTCGATAATAAAGGATGCTTCACTGATCGGCGCCAGGGCCGCAGGAGTTCCCGGAACACCAGCGGGATTGTACGAGCTATGGAAACAGCATGGATCTCTCGACTGGTACTCTCTTTTGAAACCGGCTATTGAACTGGCTGATACCGGCTTTATTGTCAGTAAATATCTGGCCGAATCTTTCAAAACATACGGGGACTCCCTGGCGAAATTTTCAGAGACACGTAAGGCGTTTTTTGTCAGCAATTCCACTCCCGCGGCCGGTGACCGACTGGTACAGAAACAACTGGCTCTTACTCTGGAGAGAATTGCTCTTGACAGTACCGACGGCTTTTATTCCGGTGTGACGGCCGACATGATTGTCGCCTCAATGGAAAAACATGGCGGTCTGATAACACATGAGGACCTTGAAAATTACCGCCCGGTCTGGAGAATGCCGATTGTTTTTAGTTTTGACTCTCTGGAAATCTACTCGATGCCGCCGCCATCATCCGGCGGAATTATCCTGGGTGAAATACTGAAGCTGATAGAACCGTATGATTTTTACTCGTATTTCCCGGATCATCCCGAATATATACATTTGTTTACCGAGGCCTGTCGGCTGGCCTACGCCGACCGTGCCGTTCATCTGGGTGATCCCGATTTTATCCATAATCCGGTGGAGGAACTTCTTGATTCGGCCTATATCAATTCTCGACGTAAGCTGATACATCTCGACCGGGCGGGAGCCTCGCGTGAAATCGGGTCGGGCCTTCCGGATGATTTTCATGAATCAGAATCAACCACTCATTTTTCAATAGCCGACAGCGCCGGTAATCTGATTAGTCTGACATATACCATTAACACATCATTCGGGTCAAAACTGGTTGTCGATGGGGCCGGATTCCTTCTAAACAACGAAATGGATGATTTCTCCATCAAACCGGGCGTTCCCAACGCCTATGGTCTGGTGGGCGGTCGAGCCAACGAAATTGCTCCCGGCAAAAGGATGCTTTCATCAATGACACCTACCATTGTCTTGAAAGACGGCCAACCCTACCTGGTGCTCGGTTCCCCCGGAGGCTCCAAAATCATCACCGCCGTGGCTGAGACAATTATTAATTTTGTCCGGTTTGATTTGCCGCTGGATAAAGCTGTGGCCCAGCCGAGGTTTCATCATCAGTGGCTTCCTGATACCTTGTACCTTGAAGAACAAAGCTTCAATGCCAATATCAGGCAGGATTTGACTGACCGCGGACACATCATAAAAGAGTGTGGCAAATATTCTGATATTCAGGCAATTTATATTACCCCGGAAGGATTAATGGTGGGATCGTCAGACCCGCGCGGAGGCGGCGCTCCGGCAGCCTACTAAAAAGGCTATTTCCCCATGGGCGGCGTATCAGAAGCGGGTGCGTATACTTCGTTTAATTTACGGTTAATGGCCAAAAATCCGGCAATGGCGGCGCCCATACCAAGAATAGCCGTCAGCAAATAGATTACCCAGCCAAAATATGGAATCTGGAAAGTCAGCGAAAGTATAATCAACCCGGCAAGAAGCTCTATCCCTAACGGCATCCGTCCTTCACGCAATGGTTTGAATACCAGTCTGCCCAAGACAATGGAAGAATAAATCTTGCCGACGTAAAACAACGCTATCCCCAGCGACACTAATAATATCGATACCGGGATACCGACTATCAGGACAAACATGACTATTGAACCGATAATAAAAACGGCAAATGACAGAAGTCCCACAGCAAAAGTCTGGGCCGGTTTCTTGAAAATCTCATTTGATGATTCAAGAGTGTGTCTTTTAAAGAAAATAATCAGTACCAGCCCGGTAGTAAGGCATAATAGAAACAGAATAAATGAAGTTATTATTGAAAAGGTCGAATCGCCGTCGTCGTCGGTTGCCGCGACATCCGGTTCATTCCATATAACTTCGCCGTCTATAACCACGCCGTCATCAATATCGGCCTCGGCATGTGATTTATAGATAAAATCACCTTTAATTATAGCCGGGTTCAGAATATTTATATTACCGGACTCTATTTCCAGATTTCCCTCAATGACCCCCTTGACAACGACTGAATTGCCCGAAAGTTTGGTATTCCCTCCGACTGTGCCGGCCATTATTACACGTTCACCGGCGCAGGTCAAATCTCGACCAATAAATGCATGACGCTCTACCTTGAGTATGTTTCCAAACAGAATCAGGTTGCGTTCAATGTGGGCATCCACAACTCCGCTGGATGTAAAAAGGCGCACTGAGCGATCGATACGTCCGCGGCTATCGCTGTCATAGGCGAACAGATTGACATTTCCGTGTATCGTGCCGGACGAGGAAA
Organism: Candidatus Zixiibacteriota bacterium; assembly: GCA_030642025.1. GTDB lineage: Bacteria > Zixibacteria > MSB-5A5 > GN15 > PGXB01 > DAOWOO01. The sequence continues at coordinate 5,698 of DAOWOO010000076.1, forward strand.
AGCTATAGACAAAGGCACTGACATCACCATCAACATCGCCAAGGACTTCGGAATAGTTGCCAAATAGATACAGGTCATCTTCGATTAGCTCGCCCCGGGTGACCACGTTTCCGTCGACTGCCATGAAAACCGAGGCTATGGAATTACATGGAAATAGGAATATGGCGGTAACAAGTAAAACGAAAAGGCGACAGAATTTGGTAGCGGTGGTCATAGTTTCCATTCTATAAATATTCTATTTCTAATACGACTCCGGGCCGGTTCATGTTGCCGATATCCCGCATAAACAAAACGATTTTCAGTTTCACTTTGCTGGCTTATCATGTATAACTGCAACGCCTTTTGCAATAGAAAACTATCATGAATATACTTATTCTCTTCATCACCACATTTGTCTTATTTATCCTGGCATATCGTTTCTATGCCCTATACATAGTCTATCGGCGAAAAAATGACAAAACCATCCCGGCGGTTTCATTCGGGGTGATTATCCATGCCCTGCGGGAATCATTTCACAATGAAAAGCTGGGAAGACATCAGCCAGATCTTTCTAATCTGTTACGTGACAATAAATAAAGCCAGCTTTTTGCCGATAATTTCATCAAGCGGTTAAGTATGCCGCCGTTTAAAATATGAAGATATTTCAGGACAAAGGCAAAACCCTTCTGCCGAGGATGGACTCTATCTTTTTATTGTCCAGGACGTTAACTTTCCTCGGAGCGGTCTGGGTGTTTATATCCATTGAATTGGGTTATCAGGATAAAATCCTTCTGGGCACGCTTATAGGTACGTTTGTGATCCAGTTGGTAATTTCCGGGTATATGATCCGGGCAAAATATCTCGACCTGAAGAAAGCCTATCTGTCCATTATTTTGTTTGATCTTATTTTTGTTAGCGTTATTATCAGGCTGTCCGGCGGGTTTGAGTCCAATTTGTACCTTTATTATTATCTTATTGTCGCTTTTTCATCATACATACTGATATTCCGTTTCGCAATGATTTTTAC
>DAOWOO010000217.1 GCA_030642025.1 Candidatus Zixiibacteriota bacterium
GTCGGCATCATTCTGGTCGGGGTTATATGTGTAGGGGCAGTTGTCATCAGGGCAGGTGCTGTTGGAGCCTGGATCGCCATAACCGTCATTATCACTGTCTTGACAATAGTAGGTCACCGTCCAGCAGTATGGGCCGTTAAAATCCGGAACAGGCGGTGGCTGAAATATCCAATCGTAAGAATCATTGGGATGATCCATAGAGTCGATACAAAGCGTACCTTCCTGCTCTATCTGCAGAGCGACACGTATATATGTTTGCTCGCCAAGGTCGGTAGGGAATACATCTGAAAATCCTAATCCGACATAGAAAAAAGTATCTGGAAGACTGCCCTCCCAGCTCCAGACCTCTATGTGGGTTAAAAGATCGAAAAACCCTCCATCCGACGGCGGCTGAAAACCATTCTGAAGTATAAACGAACTATCCGGACCGTAGGCATGCATGTTCGGGTGGATAACCTCAGTAATGCTTTCGTCGGGACTATAAATGACAAAAGGCATACTGAGTGCGTTGCGGGCGATATCGTCATTGTTGATAAGAATATCAATATAAACCAGCGCTGCCGGAATTGTGTCCGGGGCCACCTGCGGGTTGGCGTCGGCTCGGACGGTGATGGCGTTCGCATTTGAAAACACGAACAGAATTAACGCAGGAATCACGATGAAATAGCAGAGTTTCATCTCTTCCCTCCTTTGTGAGGTTTTGTTTTGAACTTCAATTTCTAAACATGACGTTCCGGACTGAGAGATACAGATCGTGATCAGTTGTAAACCGGCGTAAATCGCAAAAAAACCTGGTAATTAGAGCACCTGTTCCAATCCCGGCCAGGTCAATCCCTATAATTCAAACTCCGGTATTGTCATAATAAAAATACGGAAAATGGGTAATGTTGTCAAGGTAAAACTATGTTAATGATTCAGTTACTTGATAAGCCGTATAACTATTTCATCGGCCAGGAAGATACCGGATTCGGTCAGCCTGATGTAATCCCCTTCCGGGTCAATCATGCCGCGGGCAACCAGCGTGGTGAAGGTCTCCCTATCGATAACCTGTTCAACCGGCCTACCGAACCGATGCAGAAAATCAGTCTTTGAAACGCCCCTCGACGTGCGTAATCCAAGCATTATCGTTTCGGTCATCCGGGCCGCCTTTTCTTCAGTGTCGCAAATCAGAGGACGTTTGCCGTTGTTGATACAATCAAGGTATTTCCTGAGATTCGCCTCATTGGCAAAGCGGTGATTACCGATAAAACTGTGGGCCGAGGGACCCAGGCCCAAAAAGTCGCCGCCCTCCCAGTAGCGCATATTGTGGCGGCATTCATATCCGGGCAGGGCAAAGGAGGAAACTTCATAGCGGAAATAACTGTTTTGTCTTAACTCCTCGTTGATTGCCCGGTACATGGCCGCCGAAAGATCTGCCCCGGGAAGTTTCAGTTTACCGCCGGCGACTTTTTCGGCCAGAGGCGTCCCTTTTTCCACGGTTAATTGATAATACGATATATGCGGCGGGGCCAGATCAATTACCTGATCGAGATCATCGGACAACTGCCGTGACGTCTGACGGGGAAGACCGAAAATCATATCCACTCCGAAATTGTCAAAACCGGTGGCTCGTACGAGGTACATTGCCCTGAATGAATCATTGAGGAGATGTTTCCGTCCGAGTTTTTTCAGTTTCTTTAAATTGAAACTCTGTATACCGAAAACCGGACGGTTGATCCCCAGCTCTTTCAGTCGGAGGAGTTTTTCGCTGTCGATTGATTCGGGATTGATCTCAAATGTAAATTCCAGTTCCGGCGAGAATCGGAAGCAGTTGCTCAGTTCGCCTATGAATGTTTCCAGAAGCGAAAGATCAATCAGCGACGGTGTTCCGCCCCCGATATAGATCGTATCAATACTGCGGTTTTCCGGATCAATTGTCTCCCTGGCCAGAATAAGTTCACAATTGAGCGCTCTAAAGTACTCGCGCTCCAGATCGGTATTGAACGGAATTTTATAGAAATCGCAATAACTGCATAGATTGGCGCAAAACGGATAGTGTATATATAAAGACAATCCCATTGTCTATAGCGATGAAAACAGCCGTTCCCACCGGGTATGCGACGGAAATTCCGTCAGGAAATACCAGGCTAAACCGAAAGCGGAATGGATATACGGGAAATTCCAATCGGGCGATGATTCATCCGGCTCCCATGACCAGTAAATGAATATCGCCTTCCCTTTGAGGTTGTTTTTCGGAACAAAACCCCAGTGACGGCTATCCTGACTTATATCACGGTTATCTCCAAGCACGAAATACTGATCCGGCGGAACCTGAACCGGCCCGAAATTGTCACGCAATGAAAGTTGCGCCGGCATTATCTTCGGGTCGCTGTTTTTCGAGTTTGGAAATATCTGCCCCAACCGGTTATCGATATACAGGACCTTGTCGATTATCTCCACCGTCTGTCCGGGTAGCGCCACAATCCTCTTGATATAGTCGCGGGAATTGTCGAGCGTTGACTCGAATACAATAATATCGCCGATATCCGGATCACCGAACTGGTAGGCCAGTTTGTTTACAAAAATATAGTCGCCTTCCAGAAGGGAGTCCTCCATTGATGCCGATTCGACCCGATAGGCCGAAACTACAAGGAGCCGCAATAGAATCGCCGCCGCCAGCGAGATCAGAACCACCTCAAGGTACTCGCGCCAGAGCGGCTTGGGACCTTTCGGCTTGGCCGGTCGGCGGATAACCTTCTTAGGCCCGGAATGATCTATCTGCTGGAGTTGCTCCAGGATAAAGTCTTTATCCATACCGGTCAAATTATCGGAATACGCGTCTATTTCTTTAGCATACGGCATGTTATGGATATAAGAATAGGGGAAATCCCATTCCCGGGCAACCGAAGAGTTATTAAATAAAGCATTTACTTTGCAATTGACAAAACCCGGCTGTCTCTTTATGATAATTACCGTCTGAACGTAATCTTAGAAAAGGGTGATTCATGAAAGAAATTATCACAACTGACAAGGCCCCCAAAGCGGTCGGGCCGTATTCTCAGGCGGTAAAAGTCTCCGCCTCAACCATGATTTTCTGTTCCGGTCAGATTCCGCTTGATCCCGAATCCGGCAAAATAATCGGTAACTCCGCCGGCGACCAAGCCGACCAAGTGCTCAAGAATCTCTCGGTCGTTCTTCATGAGGCCGGGGCCGAACTGAAAAACGTTGTCAAAACAACCGTTTACCTGACCAGTATGGGCGATTTTATGGCCGTCAATGAGGTCTATGCCCGTTACTTTACAATTGACCTCCCGGCCCGGGTGGCGGTGGAGGTGGTCCGATTGCCCAAGGATGTTAAGGTCGAAATTGATGCGATTGCGATAATATAATGTGACCGCCCGAAATATAAGAATATTCTATTTTCTTGAATAGCCCGGTGATTTATTGAAAAACTACGCCTTGTATTATCCCCCAGACATGTTTTTGCGGTCAGGTCGCCACACCTGACCGTACAGTGTCGGGTGCGGCGACCCGACACCACTTTTTCGATTCCTTTTCATGGAAATGGGTTTGTTTTGTTATATTTTAGTTCTCGCCATGTTGGTTTTGTAGTGATTCTGGTGATTCATCACTATTTACTACTCACCATCAATTGGTTTTCTGGCGGTCGAGCCGCATTTCATGGCGCAGAATATTATTATTGATAGGCATAATTATCTCCTCGGTTAAACGGTTCTTTATTAAGCAAGGCTGTCTAATTAACATTGACATCGTAGTGGTTTTGTTGTAGGCATTAAATAGGATAATTTAAGATTGATAGAATTGAATTGTAACGGGAAGAAACCCACCGCAGAGCGGGTTGGCTACTCGGTCTTTTCAATTTAAAATATTAAAGTCCTTACTCCTGACCTGTAAAACTTTATTTACAATTTGCAGATTCTTTTTTCTATTATCAAGCCAACGTTCTTTCCAGAAATTAACCAAATTTTTCATTGGATAGTCGTAATAATCAGGTTTCTTTTCTAAACCATTTAAAAAC
>DAOWOO010000450.1 GCA_030642025.1 Candidatus Zixiibacteriota bacterium
ACAGGTCGGTCAGAATAGAGTCAGGTATGCGATATTGAAGTACTCTGACAATGTTCAGATCGCCATTAAGATCATAATACTCCAGTTGCAAACTGTGTGAATCTACTTTTCCAAGAATGACCGTCATCGAGTCAGGTAATGATGATGCCGCTGAATCCAATCGGCTCAGGCAATAAATAGAATCATTTCTGATGGTTTGAATGCTGTAATACCTGTCAAGTTCCTTGATGAAAACCAGATCGTTTTCAAAATACTCGCCATCTTTAAGGCAGTCCTTGGTGGCCTGATTGTTTTCAGAGGAGTATTCCCATATACAATTGCCATCAAACCAGAACATATCATCATTTAACTGTGTCCGGTATCGAGAATCATTGGCAATAAAGATATTTCCGGCGGTGCTGTCAATCTCGCTGAAAATACTTGATTTTACAGTTATAATAACATCCAGTTCAATAAGATCAGCTTGATATAATTCGTCCCTTAATTTCTCAAATTTGTCGCCTGCAAGAGCGGCGGTGCCGATTATTAAAGCTGATAAGGCATATATGACGATTGTTCCAAACATAATATGTACAGGTGTTTTACACTGATTCAGGTTAAGAGTTCAGCCGCCGATTGATCTTGATGACAGCAGTTTATCCAGAAATGTCTTATCGACCAGCACCTCGCGCGCCTTACTGCCGTCATAGGCAGAGACAATACCGGCCGCTTCAAGTTTATCGATCAGCCGGGCGGCGCGCTGGTAGCCGATTCCAAGCTTGCGCTGTAAAAGCGACACCGAACCCTGCTTATGGCGGATAACCGTGTCGGCCGCCTCGATAAAAATCGGGTCATCAAGATCCAGAGCATCCTCAACCCCCTCTTTCTTCTCGCTTTCCTCCGCCTCGATTTTGACCATAGCCGGAAACTGGTCGGTGAGGAATTTCACCAGGCTTTCAGTCTCAGAACTTGATATAAAAGCGCCGTGAAGCCTGATCGGCTCCGGCTGACCGGTCTGGAGAAAAAGCATATCGCCATTACCCAGAAGCTTTTCCGCGCCGTTGCAGTCAAGGATTGTCCGGGAATCAATCTTGGAAGACACCTGGAAGGCGATACGGGCCGGAAAGTTGGCTTTGATTAGACCGGTGATGACATCAACCGACGGCCTCTGGGTGGCCAGAATCAAATGAATCCCGACTGCGCGGGCCATCTGCGCCAAGCGGGTAATCAGCATTTCTATACGCGATGATGCCGCCGCCACCATCATATCGGCCAGTTCATCAACAATAATAACAATATACGGTAGTTTATCTTCATCGCGTTTCTGCTTGGCATTAAAACCCTCGATATTCCGCACCGATTGTCCGGCCAAGGTTTTATACCGTTTTTCCATTTCGGCCACGGCGTCGGCAAGAACCTTTTCGGCTCGCTTGTGACTGGTTACCACCGGTCGCCCCAGATGCGGTAAACCGGTATACATGGTCAATTCAAGCATCTTGGGATCGATAAATATAAATTTCAATTGTTTCGGGTGAAGCCGATATAAAAGCGACGTAATTATTGCATTAATACAAACCGACTTGCCGGAACCGGTCGCTCCGGCGATAAGAAGGTGGGGCATTTTGGCCAAATCTGTCGTCATTGGCTGCCCCGAAATGGTTTTGCCCAGAGCCAACGGCAGTATAAGTCGGGAATCGGCGTAAGTATCCGAATTCAAAATGTCTTTTATACAGACCAGTCGGGCTGTTCG
>DAOWOO010000172.1 GCA_030642025.1 Candidatus Zixiibacteriota bacterium
AACCATCGCTGTTAGCGTCACCGCAGGCTAACGGAACCGGAGCATCGCCGCCGACAAAGACGTAGTTAATGATCCAAACCGCGTCGGATACATTAACCGAACCATCGCTGTTGGCGTCAGCGCACATGCCGGTACAGGCAACGAACGGACGCAGGCCCCAGTAATCAAATTCTACTAGGCCGTTGGCGGTTATAAGCAGTTGGGAACTGCCCGGATGAGCAATCGCTCCGAGTTCACCCGAATATTCCCCGGCCCCGCTGACAGGAATAACTACTGATGGGTTACCCGCTTCAGCGCATGCAACCGTAATTTCGGTTGCAGTCGTTTCCATAACATCAAAGACGACTTCCATATTATCCCAGTGGTTATTGGCATATGTCGTGAATCCGACAGTAAGGTCTGTCACCGCACCGCCAATTTCATTCGGTACAGTACTCAGGTTGAGACCATCGCCATCACCGTTCGGAATTGTGATTCCACCGGAAAGGCCGGCGCCGAATTCATCGAAGGAATCGTCATCCCAGCCCATCGAGAATCCGGCGTAATCTTCCGGGTTCGATGGATCGGTGAACTTGCTTACGCCGTCGAATGCCAGACCCATGGTGAAGTCGCTGTTGTTATTGACGAGTTTGAAGATTCCTGTGGATCCTCCCGGCACGTCATAATGGCGGGTTATGCCATCGTTGTAGTTCCAGGTTTTGCGTCTGATCCAGTCGCCGTTGGACTCCTGCTCATAGAGAGCGGAATTACAGCAGGCGTCGCTTTCGCTTTCAAAGTGCAGGTCAGCCTGTCTGTCCCTGGCCGTCAGGAACGATTTTTCCTCACCATAATATGAAAATTCGAACGGGAGAATGGTGGGGGTGTGTTCGATGAAAGTTTGGCCTTTATCAATGAAATCGATCAGGCCGGTCAAACCTTCAAGACTGACGGCTTTGATCTTGACCAATGTCAAGGTCTGATCCGGGGCCAGAGAGCCTTCCCAGAACCTGTGGATTGTACGCATCTCGGTTCCATTCAGAGAATCGTCGAAGATCTCCAGGGTTCCATCCAGTCCCGCCAGATAGTTATAGAGGGTATCCGGGTACCAACCGAGGGTACTATAGGCATAATCATAGCCGTTAATGGCCGCGGCACCGAAGTTGTCGTCATGGCCATAGTAGGGGCTCAGGCCGGCAACCAGCGAATCGTCGGCGGGATTGTCATTGGCTGATGGGTGATCGCCCATCATGTAGACCATTTCATACTCTTCTATGAAACCGCCCTTGTCGATCGAGGAGTCCGCCTCACAATCCCAGTCAACCTCTTCACCGACGATGAAATCAGTCAATACGGATACGCCGGTATTGGTCAGAGTGATCTTTTCTATAATGACCGCAGTATCCTGGTGACCGGGGATAAAGTATTCAATCGTGCCTTTGATGATACTGTCATCGGGCGTTGACCAGGAACTGGTAGTCCAGTAATAACCCTCACCGGTGGAGGGATTGCCGATTGAGTCAACAATAAGACTGTCAAGCGCGCGCATGTACAGATTGGATGAATCCTGTGTGATCGCGTCGCCGTACAGCTTTATTCCTCCGTTATTCCAGCCGATCAAAAGCGCTTCGAGGTAAAGCGGAGCAATCGTGGAATCGCCGCCGCAGGCATAGAAGGTGATGTTACCCTTTTGATCGTTTTCGATGCCGTTGCCGGCCTTGGGAGTACTCCAGAGATCGATTTCCCAGCATCCGCCGGTAATAGTCGCGAACTCCGGCAGGTAATAGAGACAGGCAACCACAACGTTAACTTCGACAATCAGGTCGTCCGCGGCGGGATTGTCGATATCGATTGTAATCTGACCCGTATAACCGCCCGCGGGCAGTGTGCTGGAGTTGGCAATCCAGGTGATAGTGGCAGGTGAGGCGCAGGCATCGGCCGCATCTCCGGCTCCCGGAGAGGTTCCCCAAGCCGGATCATCAGAACCGCGCGGACCGGTGCCGGCCAGAATGTCGCCCGAACTGCCCGAAGGAATAGTCAGCCAACCGGCATCGCTTCCAGCGGTATAGCTGACATTGACATTACCACAATTGCTTAATACAATAATATTTGTATCCGCGGCCGGAGTGGTACATCCGGCCGTCTGGCCATTGGGGGCCAGCGCAACCTCATCATATGTCAGATCGGTGGGCGAGGAAGACACACAGATATTGGCCGGCATATCGGACATTGCGAAGCAGGGCCAGGTCATGAAGATGATCGGGTTGTTGGTCCAGACACACTGATCCTGCTCATTCACGCCGCCCTTGGCGCCGGGCTCGAGGTCGAGAATGTACTGGATCATCAAACTGTCGGTGGAATACATGGCCATAGTCGGCCAGTGCTCGCTCTGACAGGTGTCCGCTCCGCAACCGTCGGACTCGGTATCGGTCAGGTTGAAGCCATCGGTCCAGACCTGGCCCATGTTACCCGTCGCGTCCGAACAGACCACCATCAGGTCGCCGTTTAAGAAGTTGTTGTGACCGAGGTCGCTGGCCAGATCATCGTTCTCCGGATCGGTATGAGTACCGAAACGGGTGAACAAGAGATAAAGCTTGTTGTCGCACCAGGAGATATTGGGCTTGGCCACCATCCAGTTCCAGGCGCCGACGTCGGCGCCGCCCGGAATATAGGCGGGATGGCTAGCGTCATAGGCCATCGAAATACAGTTATTGCAGTTATCCCAATGCCACAATCTGCAGGCCAGCAGAGCTCCACAATAGTTATCAGGATCGCGGTTGGCCGAGAGCCAGACAACATGAAAACAACCGGTCGGATCGACCATGGCCGAGATTTCATACACCGCCGGTTCGGTCTTGCCATCCTCAAAACCTGATAAATAGTCAGTGATGTAGATCGGCGCGCTCCAGGAACCCGGTGCGCCATCATTATTGGAATACTTGTATACTACTTCGCTGCTCAACTGGTAGTGACCATTGCCCGCGCAGGGGCAGGTTGTGCCGTGTTTGTAGTACATCGGCTTCAGGTAAGCGTAGTAAACCTCATGATGACCGGGGCGTTTATCGGCACGCACGATGTGCGCGATGTTGTAAACCGAGTCCATGAAGTAGGGGCCATCCCAGGTACCGGTATTGGCCGCGCCCACATCGGAAATCTTACGGGTATAAACCAGCGAACTGGCGTCGATATCGCCAGTCGGCACAGCCGTACAGAATCCCCACTCGGTATAGGCCACGTGGGTGATGACCTGGTTACCGATTGTATCCGCGTCAATGATCGGCCACAGGTATGGGGCGTTAACCTGGTCGTCTATGCCGTCATTGCAATAACCGGTTACAATACCATCCAGGTTGGGTGAACCGGGAAGCGTATCATTGGTGTGAGCATAGGCGATAGCGGGAGCGCAGAGATTACTGTACCCGATCTCGGTGTACCAGGGCTGCTGTTCATTACGCGAATAAAATGAAACAATGCTGGAACCGTTGTCGGGCGTGGCGTCGATATTGGGGCTCCAGTAACGTCCTGAGGGACTGACAATAGCAGGACCGGCGACAGTCTGATCCCATTGGTGCGTTGTCCAGTCAAACACGGCAAACTGGACGTTATTGATGACCGTCGCACCCTGTTTCCAGCGATCGGCCCAGTCCATGTAGACATAATTACAGGCCGCATTAAAATATCCGGCATAAACGACCTGACGGCCGGGTGAGGTGTAATGCTGCCTGTCCTGCTGAGTGGTTTCTTCTTCATAGACCTGTCGCCAATTGGCCACGGGTGTATAGGGAAATGGCGGCGCGCCGGAAAATCTCAAATTAACCGGGCCGCTGACATCATCGGCCACGCTGCGATCGAATAGGTTGACCTTGCCGAGGTCGGCCTTTCTGTCGATACAGCCCTGCGGGACCGGCTTATCGCCGCTGTTCACTTCAGCGGCAACGGTGATAGATGAAATCAGGAACAAGGCCAGTAGGGCTATCACCAGGAATCTTTTCAGCATGATTTGCTCCTTTCGGGGTTTGGCTCTAAAAAGACAATCTTTACAAAATCCAAGCTATTGTGACCAACCACCTCCCTTCACAAACCAGCAGTCTTGAAACGAACTAGTCTAGTTTCGGCTTATAAAGCGATTAATTGAGTCTAATAATGTTGATAAACGATTCCCTAACTTCTTCTCAGTCCGGTTGTCCGTCTATATGGCAAATGTGGGCCTACTATACAATATACTTCAAACATTTCAGATGAAAACAGCAGTGAAGATAAATAATGTAATTCGCATGACCCAAAGTTGCCCGTCAAAGTATTAGTCCATTATGAATTTATTCATTTTTATTGAATTTGTCAAGGGATAATTGGATTCGGCCTGGGATTCGGAAGCAAAAAGGTACCCCCCTTTTGATCTGGGGAAGGAAAGGAAAGAGAAGGATACAGGAGTGGTTGAGCGCCGTTGAGTTGAAAAGAGCGTAGCAAACGGAGATTTATCGGAAGGAAGGGAAGAAGATATACTTGTATAGTATTATCGATAAACGATGGGGCGAATAATGATTATTTCTCCGGATTTATATCATCTCGAATTAATTTTTTATTCGGTCTATTACATTTCCCTGCCTTCCGAATCCTTGTGAGCCTGACGGCAACGAATA
>DAOWOO010000264.1 GCA_030642025.1 Candidatus Zixiibacteriota bacterium
GATATTGACGATATATCTATACGCAAAGATATTCTGAATGATTATTTTCACTATGTACGGCAAAATATAATGATATCATCGCCTCTTGACTTGTCTGAATATGCTTTATATCTTTAAAGCTGGTACGGATTGGCTGTAGTAAAAAAACTATGACAGATACAACCGCCGACATGTCTGCCAAAGGTTATTGGCCTGCCGTGGCGCTGGAGTATTTCAAAGAGAAAAAGTACTCCCGGGCGGTTGAGTTGTGTACTCTTCGGCTGACGGAGAGCGATAATATTCTTTCCGGGCGAGTGGTTCTGGCCCGGGCGCTGTATCATTCGGGGCAGGTTGAAGCGGCCGAGGAGGAGTTTTACAGGATTTTGCACAAAGACCCGGAAAACCTGATAGCCTTGAAATATCTTGGCGATATCAAATTTTCCCAGCGTGATGAGACGACTTCATTTTCGTATTATAACAGGGTACTGGAAATCGAACCCCGGACAGCCGGGCTGGCCAGTCAGATAACCCGCGAGACAAGAGAAACAACCCGTGTTCTGACCTTAAAGAAAGGCGAAGAAAAGACCACCCCGACCCGCCAGAAATTAAGGGAGCTTCCATTTAAAACCGAGACGGTCGGTGATCTTCTGCTGGCCCAGGGGCATCCTCGCCTGGCGCTTGAGATATTTCGCGGACTGGCTCAGAAAAACGAAAATCCGCGATACCTTGAAAAAATTGAGAAAATACAATCTTCTTTGAAATATAAGGATGGAAAGAATGTCTAAAGAGCAAATCGGTAAACTTCAGAAATTCATTGAAAAAGAAAATCTTGATGGTTTTATTGTCACCCGCCGCGAGTCGGTTCAATATCTCTGCGGCTTTACCGGTACGGCCGGGATAATAGTAGTAAAACCGACAAACGCATATTTTTTAACGGATTTTCGTTATAAAGATCAGTCAAAAAAGCAGGTAAAAGGCGCCCGGGTTATCGTTACGCCCAGGGAAGTTATTGCCTCTCTTAAGGATTTGGATCAGTTCCACGGGCACAATATCAGGTACGGATATGAGTCTGATTACCTTATTTGCAATGAGCTTAAGAGACTGCAGGACAACCTGCCCGGATCAATAATGATTCCGACGGTTGACGCTGTTGAGCAGTTCTCCATATTAAAGGATAAAAACGAAATTGAGATGACTCAGAAAGCGGTGGATATCGGCGATCAGGCTTTTGAAAGAATACTGGGATATCTCAAACCGGGGTTGCGCGAAATCGAGATTGCCGCGGAGTTGGAATACCAGATGAAAATGCTTGGTTCGGCGAAGCCGTCGTTTGAGACAATTATTGCGTCCGGGTACCGCAGCGCCCTGCCGCATGGAATTGCTTCCACCAAAAAGATAGCCCGTGGGGATTTTGTAACCTTTGATTTCGGTGCGACTTACAAAGGTTATGTGTCCGATATGACGCGGACAGTGGTGATCGGAAAAGCTACGGCCAGGCAGAAAAAAATATACAATATTGTCCTGAAAGCTCAGCGCGCCGGAATAAGGAAAATACGGCATAATGTCCGCGCCGAGGCGGTAGATGCCGCCTCGCGGAAGGTCATTGACAAGGCCGGATATAAAAAATATTTCGGACATGGAACCGGTCACGGATTGGGATTGTTTGTTCATAGTAAACCCCGTTTAGGGCCGAAAAGTGAGGATGTGTTAAAAAAGGGGATGCTGGTAACGGTCGAGCCAGGTATTTATCTGCCTGGCTGGGGCGGGGTGCGGATTGAAGACGATATTCTGGTCACGGCCACCGGCAGCCGAATCCTGAATAATGCCCCAAAAAACTTATTGGAACTATAGGCTGATTTTATTATCTTTTTGGTCTAAATTTACCCGGAGAGGTAAGAAATATATGAATGAGAGTACTATTAAAAGGCTTATACGGCTGGTAGAGGAATCGGAAATCGATCAATTGGAGGTTTCCAGTTGGGGCAGGAAAGTAAAAATAACCCGGCGTTTGCCTGAAAACAGCAATGGTCACAGCAATCAGCCGGCTATTGTTCAGGCTGTTTCTCCGCCTCCGGCACCGGTACCGGCGACTGAACCGGTTCAAGCGCTTGAATCGGCCGCACCTTCTGCCGACAATAATTACGTAGAGATCAAGTCTCCGATGGTCGGCACTTTCTATACCGCACCGGCACCTGATGCGCCTCCTTATGTCAAACCTGGCGATAAGGTTTCGGTGGGTCAGGTGGTCTGTATTGTCGAGGCGATGAAGCTGATGAACGAGATTGAGTCAGAAGTTACCGGCAGCGTGGTCAAAATAATGATTGAAAACGCCCAGCCGGTTGAATTCGGACAGGTTTTGTTCCTGATTGATCCGACAGGATAGTTTTCGGAGGTAGGCCGTATGAACCTTAAGCAGATGCTTGTCGAGATGCTAAACCGCAAGGCATCCGACCTTCATATCCGGGTGGGAATCCGCCCTCATTTGAGAGTCAACGGGTCATTGGAGCAGATTACCAGCGACCCTATATCCATTGAAGAGATGGAAGGGGTTATCGGTCAGATTTTGAATGAGAAGCAGTTGGAGCGTTTCCACAGAAAGAATGAGATGGACCTGGCTCTGTCGGTGGCCAAACTGGGGCGATTTCGGATCAATCTCTTTCGCCAGCGCGGCACCGGCGGTATTGCCATTCGCGCCGTTAATACGGTAGTTCCCAGTTTCGATGAGCTAAACCTGCCGAAGGTCGTGGGCGAGTTGTCCAATGAAAAAAGAGGTCTGATCTTTGTTACCGGTACAACCGGTTCCGGAAAATCGACCACGCTGGCCGCCATGGTTGAACATATGAATGAAACCCGGGTTGATAATATTTTGACTGTTGAAGACCCGATTGAATATATCTACCGCGACAAGAAATGTATTGTCTCTCAGCGTGAAGTGGGTGCCGATACGGAGTCGTTTTCGACGGCGTTGCGCCATGCCTTGCGCCAGGATCCTGATGTTATCATGATTGGTGAAATTCGGGATATTGAAACAATGTCGATTGCTCTCACCGCGGCCGATACCGGGCACCTGGTTCTGACAACTCTGCATACATTGAATGCGGTTGAGACTATTTCGCGAATTATCTCGTTTTTCCCGCCACACCAGCATCAGCAGATACGTCTGCTTCTGGCCGGCACCCTGAAGGCCATTGTCGGGCAGAGGCTTCTGTCCCGGCATGATATGCACGGCCGGGTACCGGCGCTGGAGATTCTGGTCTCATCGTCGGCGGTTCGGGATGCTATCATGGATCCCGACAAGGTAATTACAATTCACGACCTGATTGAAGAGGGCGGACAATACGGAATGACATCATTCGACCAGTCGATTATGGATTTATATCGCCGGGGAATGATCTCATTTGAGGAGGCCATGGGTCAGTGCTCGAATCCGGATGATTTCGATCTCAGGGTCAAGGGAATCACCGGGGCCTCCGACCGCTGGAGTACCGAGGAGAGTACTGCCGCCGAGTGATCCGATGGTTATCGGAATATATAATTGGTGTACTATATAGGATAGAACTTCATTACGAATAGGATACGTTTTGTTTTCC
>DAOWOO010000015.1 GCA_030642025.1 Candidatus Zixiibacteriota bacterium
GATGAAAATAACAGGATTATTGGCAAGTTTGGACAATTGGCCTTCCTGAAAGCACTACAGCCTGACCATAATATCCTTCAAGATGCGAATCGGCTCGCCAGTGCCGGCGTCACCGAGCAGATGATGTCCTCGGTGATGGATCATTCTCGGTTTTTTCATGACAACCTGCCGGGCTTGTGTCTGCGGGCTTCCAACATAAAAGTCAAGTATCTAATGCATCCCGTCAGCGAGAGTATTGACGAGAATGTATCACTGGGAGAAGCCATCGCGAAGATTATCCAGTGGGAATGCCTGTCCGTTCCGGTAACCCGGACAGGTGAGGTGGTTGGATTGCTGCGTCTTTCTGACCTGTGCCAGGAAATTGCCGATTGTATAAAGGATCTTTCAGAATAATCCATATGAGACGACCGGAGATAATTGATGCCTAAAATACTACTGATTGACGATGAGGACAAGTTTCGCATCCCGCTGGCCAAACGTCTGAACCTGCATGGCTATGAAGCCGTAGACCTAAACAGCGGAGAGAGCGCCGTCAAAGCTGTGCGCAGGGATTCAGATATTGATGTAGTCCTTCTGGATCGCAAGATGCCGGGCATGAGCGGTGAGCAGGTTCTTATTGAAATGAAGCGGTACCGCCCGGAACTTCAGGTAATCGTATTAACCGGGCACGGGACCATACAGTCAGCGATGGAAACAGGCCGCCTGGATGCATACACTTATCTTCAGAAGCCGTGTGAATTCGAAAAACTGATAGAGGTTATTGATGCCGCTCGGAGGGACAAGGTTCAGGTATTAGCCCGTCACGAGATACCTCACGTGGAGAAGGGTTCCCTGTGGAACTGGCTCAGGGGATCACATAATTCGCGCCCGGGTATAATTATTCTGGGACTGCTTCTATTTGCCACTCTTCTGATCATGCCGGCTCCGGATCGGATGCTGAAACTGTTATCGTCGCCGAAGACAGGCGAACTGACCGATCCGGCTATGGGTTATGCCAGTTACCGGAAGATGCACGATGGTGAGAATATTGCCGGTTACTACAGCCGAATCTACAAACTGGAAAAAACGATCATCAATGATTCGGGCAATCGGGTCAAACAACCTATGACGCCGGACGATGCCGCCTTCCGAGCCAAAGCGATGCTGGGGACACTCTTGGTGGCGGTGCTGTTCTGGGCTACCGGAGCGGTCCCGGTGGGGATCACAGCCCTGCTTGTGGGGGTGTTCATGTATTTTGTTGGCGTACTGCACCCCAATGATATTGCCAAGGCTTATTCCAAGGATGCGGTGATATTCATATTCGGTGTTCTTGCCATGTCTTCCGCCATCAGCAAGACGGGTTTGGACCGAAGAATCGGGTTACTGCTGTTAGGTCCGGCGAAGAACCTGAAACTACTCGTGTTTCTGTTTTTACCAATGTTCGGAATGGCATGCTCGTTTATTCCCGAGCACGCGCTTATTGCCTTCATAATGCCGCTATTCATGATGGTGTATGCTTCTTCGGTACGTACCGCCGGTGTCAAGCAGGATAAGGCCCTGGCGGTGATGTTTGTGCTGTCACTCTGTTTTGTGGCCAACTGTGGTGGACCGGATCACCCGCGGCAGGCGGTCGCAACGCCGTGATGCTCGGCATACTCGGCGATTATGGAGTAGCTCCCACTTTCGGTGAGTGGGTTCAGTATGGCCTGCCATTTGTGCCGGTGATGGCCCTCGTGATCGGTATGTACTTCTTTATCATGTTTCGTAAAAAGCTCAAGGTCAGCCGACTGAATGTGTCTTCTCTGGTGCGTCAGGCATCGGAGAGAATCGGACCCATGACCCGGAAAGAACACATTACGGCGGTTATTCTGATCGGGCTGATTGTGATGTGGATCACGAGCAGTAACCTGTTTGGTATGGGAGGACCGGTCATTTTGTGTCTGGTTGTTCTTAACTTATTTCGGATCTTGCGCTGGCGCGATATTGCGGGTATTCCCTGGGATGTAGTCGCCTTATATGCCAGTGCCTGCGCTCTTGGAAAGGGACTGGCTGTCACCGGGGCGGCCCTCTATCTCGCGGACAGCTTTATTTCTCTGCTGCCGGACTTCCTGCGCAGCGGTGAAGGACTGGCCATTGCAACCAGCCTTTTTACCGGTATAGTGACCAATTTTATGAGTGATGGGGCCACGGTATCGGCCATTGGGCCAATAACGATCCCGATGGCCACCATTTCAGGGACTCATCCCTTGATGATTGGTTTGGCCACAGCTTTTTCTTCCTCGTTTGCACACATGCTTATTATTGGAACTCCCAACAACGCCATCGCCTATACCCTGGCCAAGGATCCGCACACGGGTGAACAGTTGGTAACTTTATCTGACTTTTTCAAACATGGTGCCGTGATGGTCGTTATGTCATTTGCGGTTCTCTGGTTCTGGACTTTTTTGGGGTATTGGCGATTAATCGGGTTTTGAATACAAGTGAGGTTATTATGCCGAAAAAGATTAAATTACTTATCGTCGATGATGAGATAAAATTTTTAAATTCAATCGCCAAGCGGCTGGAAATGCGGGGCTTTGACGTGAGCCGGGCGACCAACGGTTACGAGGCGGTTGAGGAGGCGCGGAATAACAAATTCGATCTGGCCCTGCTCGATCTTAAAATGCCAAGTATGGACGGCAAACAGGTGCTGGAAATCCTAAAGCGGGAGCACAGATTTATAGAGGTAATCATCCTGACCGGCCATGGTTCAATGGATTCGGCGGTGGACTGTACCAAACTGGGTGCCTTCAATTATTTGCCCAAGCCGTATGAACTTGAAAAATTGCTGGAAGTACTCCTGCAAGCATATAAAGAACGGATGAAAAAGAAATTCAGTTCAGATCAGGCCCGCATGGAAAAACTGGCCGAACTGGCCACTGGATCCAGTCCACTGGGAATTCTCAGAGCGATGAAGGAACTTGATGATGACGAGAAATAGTCCCCGGCCCACGGAATCCAGTTAAACGGCCCCAATACTGTCATGGTTTTTCACGTTTGGCGATAATAAGTGAGGCCGCGGGGGGGAACCCACAGCCCCTGCATGCAAACGGAGCCTACTGATGGGGAGACATCAATAGATCATAAAACGGAATGAGAACAATTCCATTCTTGTTTATACCTGAGTTCGGACTGGATGCCTGAAACTGGAGAGAGGATATTGTGGGATATATGGGATATGTTATATACCCCAAATAGTGTGAATAAACATTAATCCGGCTGGTCTAATGTCATCTTCAGAGGCGCTGTTGGCTTATAATTCTCTTTCAGGTAAGAGATCAGGTTAATGCTTTTATTGGTTATTCCCAGCTTTTTACGAATGCTCTTTCTTTGAAATCTTACGGTTCCATCCGATGTATTCAATACTGAGGCAATCTCTTTTGAGGTCATTCCGTTTCGGATCATATTGCAAATTTGGAGTTCCCGGGGTGATAGTTTTGAGAACTGAATCTCAAGGTCTCTGACCAGCGGATTGGTAATATCCCGAAGAGAATTTCTCAGTACCTCCGACAAAGTTCTCTCCGTCGGTCCCAGCCGGGATTCCAGATTACTGAATAGGGGCATAATAATTTTATCGATATTTGTGGCCAGATTATTTTTATCCCTTTTCTTCTCCGCTGCAATCTGATTTAAGACTTCACTCAGGGCGATATTTTTATGTGAGAGCGCTTCCCGCTCCATTCTTAATTCTTCATTGGCTTTGGTCAGCTCATCGGTTTGTTGCTGCACATATGCCTCCAACTCTTCTTTCGCCCTGATAAGTTTATCCGAATAGCGCTTCTGTTCAGTTATATCGCGGACAATAGATCTTGCGCCTATTATTTTATCATCCTTGACAACCATTGAGAAGTCTATTTCCAGGTAGATTGCGGAACCATCCTTCCTGATGCCTCTTACTTCATAGCTTCCGATATAGTCTTTATCGTTAATTCTCTTATGGTGTAACTTCCGACCGTTATTAATATCGTCGGGGTGGACCAGGTCTTCGAATGTTTTTCCTTTGATTTCATCGAGAGAGTAGCCGAAAATTTCGGCAAAAGAGTCATTGTGGAAAATTAATTTTTCATCAAGAGAGTCAATAAAAATACCCAGACCTGCTTTCTCAATCAGGTTTTTAAATATATTTTCAAGATTTCCCAGAGTTTCGTAAATATCTTCATATTTGGAAGCCGACGCCTTAAACCCGGTCGGTTCCTTTTGAAGTGATTCCGGTTTGTGAATAAGCCGATGTTTGGTTTTGCCAACGTAACCCATAGACTACCCGCTTTCCTAAAGCCGTCTTATTAGTATAGTCAATCCAACGTTGGAAAACCGCAAGATCGCCGAAATAGTTGTCGCTTAACCCCAGATACCGATCACGATAATAATTATCGCAATAAGAAGGATAAATGTTCCGACGCCGAAGACCAGCAATCCTTTGGTGTGCTCTTCCATACTCTGAATATCGTAAGTACTCTTAAATTGTTATGACAAAGATATCACTATTTAAAAAAATATCAATAGAAAACTCGCATAGATATCGTGCCGCAAAATGGAATAAGTTGGTCAGTCCACCATATTTTTCTCAAAAGTTACCGCCCCGAGGACAGAATCGACAAAGAAATAATGTTCCGAGCGGAAGGGGGCATAAAACAGCTCGACTTTTCCCGGTTCAAAGTAGATGTCATCATCGGAGACATTCCTTGACCGCCTTGATTGTTCGCGGGTGATTATTATTGCCGCGATCGTAATAGCTTCATGCATACCCACTGTGGTCGGAAGAAATCTCTCATCCAGGGCATCCTCAGCCTGTTCCAGCCGGAATTTCGGATATGCCGCCGACATTCTCTTGGCCAGTCGAAACAGCGCCTCGTAATTCTGTCCTTTGAAAGCCGGTACCACCAGCCGGTCCGATTCATAAATGCCGCCGAACATTCGCTTGAGCTTTTGCGCCTCTTCGGAAGTGACCGTCATTGACCAGAACGGAAAATACCGATCATTGCCGTTCCGATTGGGCGGCTGAATCAGCCGGAGTGACTTTTCCAGAAGCGGGTTTTGTTCGAGAATAGTCATTTCATGACAATTATCGCAGATATATACATACGACTGCACGCTGGGCAGATCGATGCCGCAGACCGAACAGCGGTGGAAATCGACTCCCAGTTGACCGAATTTAAAATTGGGATCGTCACCGGGCAATATTTCCTCAAATGGATGATCGTCCTCGGCGGAATATACAATCCGTCCACTGATGGCATCGGAGACAAATATCCGGAATTTTCCGCCGGAGGAGCATTCGGATATTATATAAGGCTGATAAATTATCGAGCCGGTCACACGAAACAGGCGGGTTTTGTTATTACCGAAATCGGCCGGGTTGCGCACATCCTGCCCCGTGACGCTCTTTTCAATGTCCTCGCGAACCTCCGGCCAGGATTTCAGAACCGGGAAACACTCGTATTCATCGTCGATATTTTCCCGTGAAAACGGAATAACCCTGACATATTCCGCTTTCATGCCGATTGACCAGGGAAAACAATCCTGCTCGATTCCGGCCATTCGCGTCAGGCTGTTCGGCGTCAGCGATATATCGACTACTTTTTCCTGCCGGGTAACCTGTTCATATCTGACCGGGCCGTAGGAACTGGCCTCGAACTGGTCGCCGACATGACGCTCGACTATCTTATTGCGCTGTTTGAGAGCAATATAATCAACCTTCCAATATGGGAAATAGATATGGCGGTACTGAATATCCGAAGCGGTCAGCGGCAGGTTCTCCTGTTTTAAATGGCGGTCGATTGTGAAGCGTATTTCCCGCCGCGATTTGCGCGCCGGAATCATGTAGGCCGGGGGAATCTCCGGCATGGTGATTCTCAGAGTTGATCCGCAATGGGGGCAGGTCAGAACAAAAAAATTCTCCTGGAGTTCCAGCCTGCCACCGCATCCGGGACAGCCAACACTGATGAAAAAACCGGATTTATTATTCGGTACGATCTGTTTCGCTTTGGTCAGAGTCGGTTTCATCGAGTATACGCTTTCCGCATTCGCCGCAGAATTTCGAACCGGGGATAAGCTCGGCCGAGCAATGCGGACAGGTCAGCCTGGCATCAAGTTTATAGCCGCATTCCAGACAGAAATTTGCCTCGGTCGGCAGGTCGTGGCCGCAGGCCGGGCACTGATTCTGCCTGACCATGGCATGCCCGCACCGATAGCAGTACCGCGACTGTTCCGGGGTGTCGGCATGGCACTTGGGGCAGGTTACCGTGGCCACCGATTCTCGGCGGAGATCGGTCTGTTCCGGCTTGAAAACATTGGACAGCATTCCCGGAAGCATAACTCCTACTCCGGCCGCCATGCCTAATCCGGCTCCGGCGTTGCCGGGACCGCCAGGCATGCCAAGTCCCCGGGCCATTTCAAATTTGAGGAAATTATCCAGGTCGCCGACCGCCTCCAGCCCGGAGCGTTGGTCGATCATCCGGGAAACCTCTTCCGGCGGAGTAATCGATGAAATATAGAAATCAACTAGTTCCAATCCGTACTTTTCGAACTCCTGTTTGACGATATCTTTGAACTCTTCGGCCAGTTCCGTGTATATTGCCGGCAAATCAAGAATTGTATCAAGTTTTTCTCCAAGAAGATCATTTAGACGGGCGATGATGACATCGCGAAGGTAACTCTGGATATCGGCGGTCGCGTAGCGTGACTGACGGCCCACAATTGAGTTTAAAAAGAGAATTGGATTTTCAATGCGTATCGTGAAAGCGCCGTGTCCGCGAAGGCGGATCAAACCGAGCTTGCTGTCTTTAAACGTTACCGGGTGTTTGGTGCCCCATTTCAGATCGGTAAAGACCTTCAGATTGATAAAATAGACTTCGGATCTGAAAGGCGAATTGAAGCCGAATGGAAAGGCCATCAGCCGGGTTAATATCGGCAGGTTCATGGTGGTCAGAGTGTGCCGACCGGTTGTGAATGTGTCGGCGGCATGACCGCTTTTGAAAAAGATGGCCGTCTGGCTGTCGCGAACGATCAGTTGCGCCCCCAGTTTGAGATCAGCAGACCCTTCCTGAGGAATCCGGTGAATCATCTCGTCGCCGGATGGGTCCATCCACTCGATTACTTCAATCAGAATAGACATAGTATCCCCTGATCTTAAAGATTGAATAAGATTGAATCTTTTCATCTATTTATCGTCAGAAGGTCCGGTTTGCTTGAGCCTGACAGCCGTAGGCTCCGGTCAAATAAGAACTTGACCGAAATGGCCTGAGCGCATATATTATGAAAGGTTGAAAGGACGAGATGTAGGAGTGACAGAGGCCGTTTTTACCCACCTCTTACTTTTGTTACCTGTTTCCATAATTACCGGTCAATCCGGCGTATGACAGTAGCATAATGATACGACTCAAGAGGATGCGGTTATTTTTATATATGCCGGGATTGGCGATATTAGTACTCTGCGTAGTCGGTCGATTTTAACGCGCCAATTATGCCGTGACATTGCGGTTAGACAATAAAATATGGGCGAAGCCTAAATATATCGGGAAAAATACCCGATTCATAGAAACATAAAGGTATCTTTGAACGTAATGTTAATGAAAAGAACCAGTGCCGGTTGCCAGAGGTATGGATATCCCCACTTCCTGCCCTGTCCGATGCCGTCTTGTCTCGAAAACGAGTCGGTCTTGGTATTACATGATTTCACCGCCTGCAACTTACCGTTAAGATATAGAGATACAATATGTTAATTATATATTAAAGGACGGAGAGAGAAATGAAACAGATCAAATGCCTTACATGGATGCTTATTTTCAGCGTCGCCGTCTTCTGTGTGGCCTCGGCCGGCCAGAAGGTTAAGCATGAGAATCTGAAAGGGCAGAAACTGGAGGATCAACAGGTTATTTCGAACTTAGAGTCTGTTACTGTTGAACTTCAATATAAGTCTGAGGAAACTGATAAGGTAACACACGGGTCCCGCGGCGGCGGCGAGACTATTGAAACCGCCACCGTAATCCCAAGCCTGCCGTACGTTGACGTCGGCAATACCTCGACCATGGTTGACGATTACGATCCGACCGGCGACGAGTGTTCGACGCCGTCCGGTTTACCGGATGCAGTGTACTCATACGCGCCCAGTGTTCCGGAGTTGGTTAATGTCAAAACCTGTAACTCCGCATACTGGACACGGGTTTATATCTTTGAGAATGATGAAAACACGCTTCTGCGGTGTAATCGTTTTACCGACAGTTGCGGTCCTGATATGAGCGACAAGATGCATGGTGCGATTTTTCTGGTGTCGATTGAACCACCGAACACATATTACTTTGTTGTTGATGGCGAGAACGGCGAATCCGGTGAATACGAAATTGAGGTTTACCTGACCCCGCCGGTTGATACCCAGACCGTGCACCCGGCGATAGCTCAGAATGATTCAGATATGGTATTTTTCGCCTATGAATATAACGCCATGGAGTATGAGTCAAATATTTATTTCTTCTCAATAATAAATGATACGCTCTGGGGCGGCATCGGATGGGTTTTTGATGGCCTCGCAACTTTCCCCGCAACTGATAACTGGGGCCCTGATTCTACTTATAAAGCGACTCTTGTTTTGCCTCCCGAGGAAAATAATGCCGGTGACTTGTTTGATATGACAGTTCTACATGCCAAAGATGTCGGCAGTTGGACGGCGTCAACCTGGTTATTGAGTAACCTTGATTTCTTTGGTCAGAAGTCGGTTGATGTCGCCTGCGTCGGCGGCTTGGGAGATTGGAACTACGGCTATTATGCCGGTGTTTACAGCAGAGGTGGAACTACACCACTCACCGATGCGCCGATTGTTGTATATCCTACCGCAACGGCGGCAAGTATTACCTGGTATACCGGGATTTCATGCGATAAGACCTCCGCCGACATTGATGAAACCCAGAACATTGGCTATACCGCTTACGATTACTTTAATGGTACCGATGGTGTCTGGGCTCTGTTTATGCGACAGGATAATGTGACTACCTGGACCGGCGGTTCAGGTTATACTTATTCGCTTGATGAGGGGCAGAATTTCCAGTATCCGGATGTCAGCGTGGATGATCGGAAAATCTGCGTTGTCGGGGAATTTTATACAAATGATAATCCCGATGATAAGGATATTATCTGCTGGTACGCTTCCGACGGCAATATAGCCAGTCTGAGCTCGGCCACGGTAATCGGCACAGAAGATGCCGAGCGATTCCCGGCCATCGCCAATGTTGGTCCCAACTGGTTTATCTGTACTTTTGTCAGAAACGACACCCTCTTTAGCACCCAGTCCACCGACGGCGGCGCGATCTGGGATACGCCGAAGATGACCTCGACCATCGGCGATCTGGCTGTCAGCGAATATCACAGTTCGGCTGTTTCCGATCCGCTGGGGAATAATATATGGGTGATGTATGAATACCAGGAACCGCCCGAAGAAAAGGATATCGAAGGTAAGGTTTTCCTGCGCATGGTAGAGCTGATTGATACCGATGGTGACGGCTGGTATGATCATGCCGACAACTGCCCCGATACTCCCAACCCGGGTCAGGAAGATTCCGACGGCGATGGTGTCGGCGATGCTTGTGCAAACTGCTGTCTCGCTCACGGCATCCCGGGTGATGCTAATGGTGATTTGTCTGTTAACCTGACCGATATTCTTAATGCTATTAGTTATGTTTATATCGAACCCGTCGGTGACCCGCCCGCATTCAATGGTTGCGATGCGCTTTACGATGTGAATGGCGACGGCACTTCAGCAGATGATCCAATAGTAAACCTGACTGATATTCTGGAAATGATATCACACGTATATGTGGAGCCAATCGGCGACCCGATACTTTGTTGCCCGCCCGAATGCCAGATTCCGTAATCTGCCAAACTGACGAATATGAAGGGGTGGTTATTACCGCCCCTTTTTTATGGTCTTTTTGCAGTATGTCAATTCCCGGATCAGCGATCTTATCTCATTGCCGCAGGAAAAGTTAACTTGACAAAAAGCGTTTTTACGTTATTTTATTAGTTGAGAAAAGAAATATGAATACCTGCTTTAACCACAAGGTCTAAAATGTTAAAAATCATCATCGTCACTACCCTGGTTTTAGTTTTTTTTGTTCCTCAATACCTCATGGCCGATAACCCCCGGGCACAGAAGGAATTAGAGAATATCCGGAATAAAATAGAGGACGAAGGTTTGCACTGGACAGCCTCAATGAACCCTGTTCTGGAAATGACCCCTGAAGAACGGCAAGGTCTTCTGGGATTGAAAATGCCTGAAAACTGGCGTGAAATCTGGGAAGCCCACCTGGTGGATGGTTTCCCGAACACGACCGACAAACATTATCCCTCCTCGTTCAACTGGGAAGATTCCGGCAAGGTTACCTCGGTAAAATCACAGGGTGGCTGTGGATCATGCTGGGATTTCTGCGCCACCGCGGCTCTGGAAGCGACCTATATGATCTACCGCGGCCGGGAACTGGATATATCCGAACAATCGGTTCTTTCCTGCGCCGCCTACGGCTGGGGATGTGACGGCGGATGGATGACCGATGCTTATGGACATTATATGTACATGGGGGCGGTGGCCGAGGAATGTATGCCGTATCAGGCCAGCGATATGGTTCCCTGTACGCAGTCAGAATGTAATAATCTTACCCGGCTGAATGACTGGATTTCAATCGCCAGTGATGTTCGATCCTTGAAGGCGGCCGTGATGGTATCGCCGGTCGCGGTGGCCTTTACGGTTTACGGCGATTTCTACGGCTATGGCGACGGCTGTTACTCCCATGCCGGCACCGGCGATCTCAACCATGGTGTTCTGCTTGTGGGTTGGGATGACGACATGTGCGAAGGCCACGGCGCCTGGCGGGCGAAGAACAGCTGGGGTTCATGGTGGGGCGACGACGGCTATTTCTGGATGGAGTACGGCTCGGCCAACTTCGGCGAGGGAGCCTCGATTGTATTAATTAATAATTTGCTGAATTTCACTACCGGTCCGATATTGCTGGCAGGTAATGTCTGCGAGGAATATGACTACCAATTTGAAGTGACCGGTGGAGTACCCCCTCACACCTTTGCCGTAATTGATGGTGAACTGCCGCCGGGACTGATTCTGGAAGAAGATGGACAGTTACACGGCTCATTTGAAGCTGACGGGACTTACCAGTTCCAGGTAAGGGTCAATGATTCGCCGTATCTGTGCGCCTACTATTTTGATGATTTTACCATGAGTGTGGAATCGGGTGACAACGGCGATGCCAATTGTGACGGTGAACTGAATCTTGCTGATATTCTCTATTTGATCGAATACATATATGGCGCCGGCAATCCGCCTCGCTCTATGGGAGGCTGTGATTGCGACTGTTCATATACCTGTGATCTGGGTGATATACTATACCTTATCAGTCACATATATGGTGAAGGCCCGATACCCTGCGCCTACTGATATTCGAGAGTAATATGCGGTTCAGGAAGGAAATTTTTAATTGTATGGGACAAATTTTGTCATGATATTTTAGGTTGTATGTAAAACCGGTTTATTGCCTGAGGATTTTGCGGATTTGCCGCGCTTGATGTCGATAATAATGAGTGATTTCAATAAAGGGAGAGGTCGCACATGTACCGTGGAACGCTACTAATATTTGTTCTGCTTCTTTTTGCAGTGACCACGGCTTTTGCCGAGCGAATTGAACTCGGCCTGGCCGGTGAGGATGTTATGGTCACCGTGACGGAATCAGACCTTCAAAGGACAGTGATCCGTTTTGAACTTGGCGCCTTTGAACGAAATGAAATCAATATAAACGGCGAGGGGTATTATCAGATTCGCTGTGACGGGGAAGGGTTCCTTCTTCGTGAAGGCGAACCGGAAATCCCCCGGATGTGCCGGAGTATTGTGATTCCCGATGATCGGGCCATGGAAATAAATGTCCTTTCATCAGAATACGTCGATTTTTCCGAAACCCCGGTGGTGCCGTCCAAAGGTAACCTGAGTCGTCAGGTCA